>CALDMQ010000043.1 GCA_937917505.1 uncultured Erysipelotrichaceae bacterium
TAAAACACTGAAAACATTAGGAAACTATAACAATCATATTGGATTACCATTGACAATATTAAGATATCAAGATGAAGAGGTGATGATTCTTGAAATGGGTATGAATCATTTGGGTGAAATTCGTCATTTAACTCATATCGCGTGTCCTGATGTTTGTGCAATTACAAATGTAGGAACAGCACATATTGGAGAACTAGGATCACGTGAAAATATTTTAAAGGCAAAGATGGAAATTGTAGAAGGTTTCCAAGATAAAGGAACTCTTGTGATTAATGATGATAATGATATGTTGCACACTGTAAGTAGTAAGGAATATACGCTTGTTCGTATTGGTCAAAATGATGGTTGTGATTTAAAAGCTTATCATGTGGATTTAAGGTTAGAAGAATCTTATTTTGATGTAGATTATCAAGGTCAAATATATCATGTTCATGTGCCTGTTTCTGGTGAACATTTTGTTTATAATGCTTTGATTGCGATTGCAATAGGTTTGACGTTAGGTATTGATATGGATGATTGTATACAAGGTGTTGAAAATTTTGAACTGACAAAGAATCGTATGGATATTGTGACTTTAAAAGATGATATTAAAATTATTGATGGAACATATAATGCAAATCTTGATTCTATGAAATCAAGTTTAAATGTCCTTGCACAATATAAAACAAGAAAAATTGCTGTTTTAGCAGATATGTTAGAACTCGGTGATTATGAACAATCTTTACATGAAGAAGTTGGGCAACATGTTACTGATAAAAATATTGATGAATTATTATGTGTTGGGAAGGCAAGTTCATATATTGTTCAAAAAGCAAAAGAATTAGGTATGAGTCATGCATATCATTTTGAGAATAACCAAGATTTAATGGATTATTTAGATGAGTTATTGGAAGAGAAAGATGTTGTTTTGATAAAAGGTTCAAATGGTATGCATCTAAAAGAATTGGTTGAACATTTAAAGGAGAGATTATCATGAAGAAGTTATTGATTTTATGTGGTGGACAATCTAGCGAACACATTGTTTCAAGAATGTCATGCACATCTGTATTAAAGAATATTCATAGAGATTTATATGATATTACTTTGTCAGGTATTGATAAAGATGGAACTTGGTATATTTTAGATCAAAATCAAGAAGATCTAGCAAAAGACACATGGTTAAATAATGCTCAAAAGGTGAACGATACTTTTGGATTGGTTCAATCACATGATGTTGTTTTTCCAGTGTTACATGGAAAATATGGTGAAGATGGAACAATTCAAGGAATGTTAGAAATGGCACAAGTACCATATGTTGGATGTCGTGTGTTAGGTTCGAGTGTATCTATGGATAAGATTTATACAAAGAAAATCTTAGATACAGTTGGGATTCCTCAAGTGAAATCTTTATATGTGAAAAAGAGATATGATGGAAAGTTGGTTCTTGTGAATCAAACATTTGATGAAACAGAAGATATTTTGCCTATTGTGAAGGAAAAAATTGGTTTTCCTATATTTATGAAAGCCAGTCGTTCTGGATCGAGTATGGGATGTTATCGTGTGGATAAAGAGGAATATTTTTATAAAAAATTAGAAGAAGCTTCGCAATATGATACACATATTGTGATTGAAGAATGTATTGATTGTATTGAACTTGAAACAGCTGTTTTAGGGAATGATGATCCTGTTGTTTCTCGTGTAGGTCAAATTATGCCACATGGGGAATTCTATACATTTGAATCTAAGTATGAAGATGAAGAAAGTAAGACTTGTATTCCAGCTCTTGTGAATGAAAAGATTCAAGAAGAAATAAGAGAATATGCTTTGAAAGTTTTTAAAGCGATTGATGGACATGGGTTATCTCGTGTGGATTTCTTTTTAGATAAGAAAACAAATAAGGTTTATTTAAATGAAATTAATACAATGCCTGGTTTTTCAAAGATTTCTATGTCCCCTCAATTGCTTGCGGATTTTGGTATTGCCTATCCTGATTTGATTGATCGTTTAATTGATTTAGCATTTGAAAGATAGCGTGAGGCTATCTTTCATAGCGATTGGAGGTTTTGTTGTGTTTAAAAAGACATTAAGAAATATCGTAGGTATTTTGATTGGTAATACAATATATGCATTAGCTGTTTTATTGTTTATTGTGCCTAATAGTTTAATTACAGGTGGATCTACTGGTTTAGCCATTGCAGCGAATCATGCGTTTTCTTTACCTATTACAGCATTTGTATCAATATTTAATTTAGGAATGTTTGTTGTGGGATTTTTGGTATTAGGGAAAACTTTTGCTTTAACGACATTGATTAGTACATTTTATTATCCATTTATATTAAGTATATTTGAAAAAACAATTGGATATACACAAATAACAAGTGATCCACTCCTTGCAGCATTAGTGAGTGGTGTGATGATTGGTAGTGCAATAGGTATAGTCATTAAATGTAATGCATCTACTGGTGGAATGGATATTCCACCACTCGTAATCAATAAGAAATTGGGTATTCCAGTATCTGTTTCTATGTATGTTTTTGATTTTATAATCTTATTAATGCAAGTATTTTATACAAATCAAGAGATGGTTTTATATGGTTTGGTGTTAGTATGTACATATACGCTTGTTTTAGATAAAGTTTTGATGATAGGTCAATCTCAAACAGAAGTGATGATTGTTTCGCAAGAATATGAAAAAATTAATGAAGCCATTATCCAAAAGTTAGATAGGGGAACAACGATGTTAAAATCAGTAACAGGATATATGAAAAATGAATATCCTGTGATTATGACAGTGGTTTCTCATCGTGAGTTACCTAAATTAAATGAATTGGTTTTAAGTATAGATGAACATGCTTTTATGATTGTGAGTAGAGTTAATGAGGTTAAAGGTAGAGGTTTTACGTTTAAAAAAGAATATATAGAATCATAAGGAGGAATGAAAAATGAGTCAAGATTGTTCGCATAATTGTGAAACATGTCAAGAAGATTGTGATGAAAGAAGTTTTTTAGCACCAATGAATAAGCATTCACATATTAAAAAAGTGATTGGTATTGTGAGTGGCAAAGGTGGTGTTGGGAAGTCATCAGTGACATCTTTATTGGCTGTATTGAAACAAAGAGAAGGGCATCAGGTTGCTATTTTAGATGGTGATATTACAGGACCTTCTATTGGGAAAGTTTTTGGTGTAGATCAAACACAAATTTATTCTAATGGAGAAGAAATCTTTCCGGCAAAAACAGATTATGGTATGAAGATCATGTCTACTAACCTTTTATTAGAACATGATGAAGATCCAGTTGTTTGGAGAGGACCGATTTTAGCAAGTATGATTAAGCAATTCTGGAGTGATGTACGTTGGGGTGATGTAGATTATATGTTTGTGGATATGCCTCCAGGTACAGGTGATGTACCACTAACAATATTTCAATCTTTACCAATAGATGGAATTGTGATTGTCACTAGTCCTCAAGAATTGGTCAGTATGATTGTTGGTAAGGCTGTTAATATGGCTAAACAAATGAATGTTCCTATTTTAGGGATGATAGAAAATATGAGTTATGTTTCATGCCCTGATTGTGGTAAAAAGATTTATGTTTTTGGTGAAAGTCATATTGATGAAGTTGCAAAGAAATATGATGTACCTGTTTTAGGACAATTTCCATTGGATAGTGATTTAACACGTTTATCTGATTTGGGAATGGTTGAGGATTATGGATCAGATTGGTTAGATGAGTTTGCTAAGGTTGTTAGAGATATTTAGGTCAATAAAAAACACACTTCAGTGATAATGAAGTGTGTTTTATTTTTTTGCATGAACAACATGAGTTTTACTCATAAAATCATGTAACATAATACGTTGTGGAGTAAATAGATTCATAAATAATGATATAAAAGTAACAATACTTAAAATATTTAATGTAGTTGAAGATATAGGTGTTTGACAAATAATATTTGCTAATTCCCAAAAGTAAATAGAACACGTATATAAAGTACCTTCAATGAAGAAAATTCCCACACCGTTTCTTATGATTAATGTTTTTAGGTCTAAGTTTTCGCCATTCATTTTTTCTATTTTAATACTCATCAATTTTTTCCCTAAAGTTTGACCATCATGTTTATATGGATAATAAATTAAATAGAAAAAAGAAAGAATAAGTCCAAATAGAAAAGCTATAGTTGCGGGCACCAAAGGTAATTTCGATAGTGTACTTTCAAATGTTTTTTGCTGAAAAGTCATACCATATATAAGATTAATTGGAAGAATTGTAAGTACGCTTATTATATACCAGTCAATAAAATAAGCAAATAACCTTTTGTAAAAAGGCATACCACTTTTAAGATAAAATAACCTATTTAATAATTTTTTCATAATTGACTCATCCCTTTAATGTTTCTATAATCACTATTATAATGTTTTATATTGAAATTTCCTTACACAGAATTACTGTAATGTTAGAGAAAAAAAGAGTAGGATAGTTTGAACAAAAAAGAGTATAGTAGTATAGAGGAGAACGTGATACATTATGTTAACGAAAAGACAACAAGAAATTTTATCTATTTTGGACAATAATAAAAGTTATATTAAAGGAATGGAATTAGCTTCAGAAGTAGGATGTAGTTTAAAAACTTTACAAAATGAAATCAAAGAATTAAAGATAATCTTACATGATTATGAAATTGATATTGAATCAACAACTGGAAAAGGATATCATCTTTGTATTCATAATGATTCATTATATATGAAGTTGAAATCTTCCTCTATAGAAACAAAAGATTTTCAAGATTTTAATGATCAATCATTTCGTATTACTTATATTCTTGCAAAATTATTAATGAACAATGATTATATTAAAGCAGATCATTTATCTGAAGATATGTATATATCACGCTCAAGTGTTTCCGGAGATATTAAAATTGTTAAGAAAATATTAGAAAAATATCATCTTTCTATTGAACATAAACCTAATTATGGAATGAAAGTTATAGGTGCAGAAAAAGATAAAAGAAATTGTATAATAAAAGAACAATTAGGTGTAAATGCAGGTTATTCTAGAATGAAGAAGGAAATGATTTCAGTTGTTACGGATATTGTTGTTGATATATTGATGTCTACAAAATATCGCATTAGTGATGTTGTTTTACAAAACTTAGTTTTACATATATGTGTATCTGTTCAAAGAATGGTAGATGGTATATACATAGAACAAAAACAATATATTTACAAGTATGCTCATGAACAAGAAATAGCGAGAAAGATTTTAGAAAAACTTTCAAATATATATAATTTTGAAATTGTTGAAAATGAGATTTTATATTTAGCACTTTATT
>CALDMQ010000044.1 GCA_937917505.1 uncultured Erysipelotrichaceae bacterium
TTCATCAGTAGTATAAATAATAACATTATAATCCAAACGGCGACTTGTATCTCCTATTCCACTAATCATATCTTTAACATGTGCAAATAAAGATTGTGGAAAAACAATTGCAATTGTTGTTGTTTTACTTGTTGCTAGTCCTCTAGCAATTTGATTAGGTTTGAAATCTAAACGTTGAATAGCTTCCATAACACGATCTCGTGTCTCAGGTTTAACAACACTTGACCCATTAATAACACGAGAAACTGTTGCAAGAGAAACACCCGCTTCAGTTGCAACATCATAAATAGTCGTATTTTTTCCCATGTTAATCTTTTATTTCTTCAATCATTTCTTCTAATTTATCTTCAACATTATCGATTTCATTTTCTAATTCATGAAAAGCTTCTTCAGCCAAATCAGAATTTAAAGCTTTTGTTTTTACTTCATTAACTTTTGTATTCACTTTATCAGCAATTTCAACAATATTATCTTTAACAACTGCATATTGTTCAGTTTTTTTCATTTGTTCAGCAAAATCTTGTAACTTACTTTCTAATTCAACAAGTTTATCTCTTGTTGAAGCTTTAAATGCTTCAACATCAAATTCATCAACAGATTTTTTTACAGTTTCAATTGTTTGACCTAAAAGATTAACATGGGAAAAAATACGACTATTTATAAGTCTTCTCTTAACTCACTACCTTTTTTAGGAGCTAATAATAATCCAGCAGCAGCTCCAATACCAAGTCCTAAAATAAATTTACCTAATTTCATTATCTTTCTCCTCTCTTTTTTCTTCTTAATAATGAAGATAATAAACCAAACCCAGAAAACAATCCTGCTTTTAAAGATCCTCTTGAAAAAATACCGCTAACTAAATCAACAGGAGCATTTAACATTTCTAATTTATTATTTACATCATCTAAGATAATATTCATTTTTATGATTGTTGTTTCTAACATTTGCATTAATTTTGTGACTTGTTTTAAAGTGCTAGATGTTTGAATTAACAAGAAACCTAAAGCAATTAAAGCAAATGCACCCGATAATAACAATACACAATAGCTTATATCAATAGCACTCATATAGACTCCTTTCTTCCATTTACAATATTATATCATAATTTTCTTATCCAATAAAGAAATGATTTAATGAGTTTCTTTATATGCAATAACCTTATCTTCTAATTTATAAATATCTTTACTACTCATAAATAAATAAACAACATTATCATAAGAAGCTAATAAACGAACTCCTTCATCATCTTCATGAATAATCTTTGCACGAGGAATATATTGCCCAATATAATGAATATCAATATCAATTCCATCTTCTTTTTTAGCATTATCAGGAAAATGCACTAAAAAAGGATAATCTGCTAAATCCATTGCAGAAGCAAATTCTTTTGCAAAACGTAATCCTCTCGAGAAACGATCAGGTTGAAAAATTGCTACAATTTCCTTTCCAGGATAACGAGAACGTGTTGCTTGAATCACATACTCTATCGCAGTTGGATGATGTGCATAATCATCTACATAAACATTGTTTCCAATACTTTTAACTGTATAACGACGTTTAACACCATCAAAAGTTGATAAACGCTCTTGGATATAATCTCATATGTTCCAAATAACCAAGTGTAATGACTGCTAATGAGTCATATAACATATGCATTCCAAAGAAAGGTAAAGTAAAATGTCCAAATAATTCTCCATGTATATAAACATCAAAAGATAATCCATGATCATTGTTAATGACATTTTTTGCAATAATATCATTATGATCTTGAACACCAAACTTCAAGACACGCTTTGTATAATTTAAATGTGGTAAATAAGGATCATCACCCCAAATCACAACAGTATCTTTCACTTGATTCGCAAACTTTTCAAAAGATGTTGTATAACTTTCTATATTTGGAAAATAATCAACGTGATCTAATTCAATATTATTAATGACAGCATAGTTTGGATAATAATGTAAGAAATGATCTTGATATTCACATGTTTCAGCAATAAAATATTTACTATCTTTGATTGCATGACCAGTTCCATCACCAATTAAAACAGATGTCTTATCAAATTCTTTGAATAAATGATATGCCATACCAGTCGTTGTTGTTTTACCATGTGTACCAGCAATACCAATAGAAACATATTTTTCCATTAAATGACCTAAAAAATCATAATAAGTATGTGTAATAACATTTGGGTTTTCTTTAGCCGCTTTGACTTCTTCATTTGTTTCATTAAAAGCATTTCCAATAATCACATGATAACCATCTTGAATATTCTTTTTATCAAAAGAATAAATAGGTATATTTCTCTTTCTTAATTCATCTTCAATAAAAATATATTTATCAATATCACTTCCAGCAACATCATATCCTAAATCATATAATATTGTTGCAAGTGATGCCATACCTGAACCTTTAATTCCTATAAAATAATACATCATCGTCACCTCGCCTCTATTCTAGCACAAATTGATGAAAATGTATGCTATCTCTTTATATTTTTTGTGATTTTTTTTGCAAATTTTAACAATTTGTTTTTATTGACTTCAATGGATAATTCCAATAACTCTACACATACTATAAATGTCAATAGAAATGAAAGGGAGATAAACAATGAGTCAAAAAAATTCAAGAAACAACCAAGTTC
>CALDMQ010000045.1 GCA_937917505.1 uncultured Erysipelotrichaceae bacterium
ACGTTCTTTAATGCATGTTTTTCTCCATAATAGAGATTAAGATTTTTAGCTGATATTTTTATACTCATATTTTTAATACTCCTTGTTCACATCGAATTTTTTCGTTAACAATTTAACAAATAAATTTAATACTAATACAATAACGACTAAGATAAATGCAATGACAAAGGCTTGGTCATAATGAGCTTTTGCCATTTCTAAATAAAGTTGTATTGTTAATGTTCCACCACTTGAGAATAAGTGTTCAAACAGATTTTTCGGTAAGAATGCCATACTTCCTGCAGTAAATAAAAGCGCAGCTGATTCCGCAACAATTCTTCCTATTGCTAAGATTATACCTGTCAATATTCCTAAAATAGAACTTGGTAATAAGACTGTACGAATCATATACCATTTTGTCGCTCCCATGCCTAGTGCTGCTTCTCGATAACTTTTAGGAACTGCCTCTAAAGCAACTTGTGTATTTCTTGCAATGATAGGTAAAATCATAATAGCTAATGTCAATGCTCCAGTTAAGATGGAATATCCTAATTGAAGAAATTCTCCAAAAAATAACATTCCAAATAATCCGTAGATAATTGATGGAATCCCTGCTAAAACTTCTGTTGTAAAAGAAATAATTTTTACAAAAAATTTATTTGTAGCATATTCATTTAAGTAAATTGCTCCTCCGATACCAATTGGACATGCGATAAGTAATGTGACAACTATCATATAAAGTGTATTAATGATATTAGGTAAAATTCCTTCTGTTCCTTTTAAAACACTTGTTACATTTGTTAAATAACTAAATGTCAATTTTGGTAAACCCTGCATACATATATATCCAAGTATTACGACTAATAAAGCAACGGATAAAATTGTACTGAGTTGAATAAGTCCATAAAGAACTTTATCACTTGTTCTGTGTTTTTTGATATAAATACTATTTTCCATCTTGATTTCCTCCTTTTAACACAAATGTTAAAATTAAGTTAATCACAATAATAAATATGAATAAAACTAATCCTATCGTGAATAAGACTTCTCTATGTAGCCCTGACGCATATCCCATTTCTGATACAATACCTGTTGTTAAAAAGCGAACTGAGTTAAATGGAGTAGGAAGATTAACTGAATTTCCTGCAACTAATAAGATAGCCATTGCTTCTCCAATTGCTCGCCCAACACCTAAAACAATTGCTGATATTATTCCGTTTTTTGCTGTTGGTAAGACAACTTTGAAAATTGTTTGCATTTGACTTGCCCCTAACGCAAGGGAGCTTTTTCTTAAATCATCTGGTACTGTTTTTAATGCCGTTTCACTCATATTAATTAATGTTGGTAAAATCATAATAGCTAATACGAGAATAGCAGATATCATATTCGATCCGCCTGTAAATTGATGTGTGGGAGAATCTTTGAAAATAAAAAGTTCCAATTGATACATAAGTGGGCAAATAATAAGTATTCCAAGTAGTCCATAAACAACAGATGGTATACCTGCTAAAAGTTCCACTGCTGATTTGACTACACTTCGTACTTTTGGATTTGCTATTTCTGATAAATTAATAGCTGTAAAAACACCAATAGGTACACCTATACAAATAGCAAGAAAGACACCAATAATTGATGTAAGAATAATGTATAAAATTCCAAACTCTGGATTAGAAGATGTTGGATTCCAAACATTACTAAAGAGTATTTCAGTTATACCAACTTTGAATAAAGCTGGTGTTCCTGATATAAACATATAGATTGTTATAGAAAGAACTGCTAAAACTGATACAGTTGCACAACATATAAAAATTATAGAAGCAATTTTTTCAACAGTAGACTTTGTTTTTTTATTGCTTAAAATTGATACAATTTGTTTTCCCATAGTTGACTCCTTTATATTTTTTAACCAATCACAGTTTATATCTTTTATTTTTTGTTAAATATCAAAGTTTTGTATAAAGTTTGTTAAGATTTTGTTAAGTATGTGAAGACATACCAAAAAGGTTGATATTTTCATATCAACCCCTCTTATGTCAATTTATTCGTATTATATCATAATACTCGTTATGATTTTATATAATCAATGATTTCATCTTGACTTATATTTGTATACTTGGCAATATCTCCAACATTCATTCCATGGTTATACATATTCATCACAAGTTCTATTTCTCGTTCATTTCGACCCTTCTCAATCCCTGCATTCTTTCCTTTTTCAAATCCAATACCTTCAGTTTTCTTTTTAAATATCTCCATCGCTGTACACATATCAAACTCCTCCTTCTTCATTCCTCTTACGATTTCTAACATATCTCTTGAATTTGTTATTGAAAATAGTTCTATTGCTGTTTCATAACTCATATCAATTTCTTCTAATACTTCAACTTCTCCATTGCTTTCATATAACCTTTGTATCCCTAACACAAGATCTTGATTATCTTTATGTCGAAAATTCTTGTAATCTACATCAATGATATCTACTACTTTGATTTCCCAATCATTGATATATCCTTCAAATACCTTTGGTATCTTCTTCATCATTCCTTTTAAGGTCGTGGACTTATTCCATCTTCTTTCTCCATAATTAATCACAATGCTTATTACTGGATATAATTCTAACTTTGGTAACTTCTTTTTATCTTTAGGATATTTCTTGTTATGTTTTGTGATAAGTTTATAATCTCTGTAAAATACTTTCTGTTGATTCATATAATTGATAAAGTCATATCCAAGTAACCTTATAGGCATTGTTTCATCTACCTGACTTTGATTTTCAATACCGATAAGGATGATATATCCATCTTCATATTTCTTTATCATATCTCTTGTACGATTTATGCCAAAGAGATGGATATAAGTTGATTCATGAGAATCATAACTATGAAGATGAATAGGATCAATCAAACAATTTCCATGAAAAAGAATACCATTGACCATATCAGAAAAAAGGTTATTGTTTTGAAGTCTGACTTTTTCAGTCGTATCTGCAGTTATCATATATCTTCCTCCTTTATAGAGAGGAAACTTTCATATTCATTATAACATGATATTTGCTAAAAAGAAATAACGAAACAAATATAAAAACTTCCCCTCACTTCTATATTCGTTATTTTTTAGCATTTTTCTTTTTAAATTTGAAAATTTTTTCTTTTTTTCATAGGTTTGTAATGTATAAAAGACCACTTCATTGAAATGGTCTTTTATTCACTTATAATTTATGAAACTCCTTAACACCCCATGTTTTAAGTAAGTAATAGAAGAAAATACAAGATGCACTTATAATAAGAAGTACAACATAAATATATGTATATACCGGTATAATATTATGTAACCACATATAAATCATTGCTATTACAAAAGCCATTCCCATTGCACTAAACATTGTAATCATAACTGGCATGCTTTGTTTAACGCAGACTGTTTCATTAATCCAATCAAATTTTGGTTTCCATAGATTCATTAATAATCCAAATAGAGCTATAAATAAAGTAAAAATATTTGGAACAACAATAATAAGAATAGCATCCCATAAACTTACTTTCATAATAATAGATGCAACAACAGAAAAGATAATATTTGCAGGTACACATAAAATTAAGTGAACATATAATTTAGATTTTAATATATCAAAATAATGAATAGGTAATGATTTTAATATCCACAAACGATTTCCCTCTAAAGAAATAGAAGAAGCTGTAATAATATTCATTGAACCTACAGATAAAGCTGTCAAACATAGAATTGGTGTTACATAATCTTTTATTTGAGGTATAGAAATAATTGTTTGAAGTGTATCTGCATAAAAAATCATCGCTATAGCAACTAAGATTGTAAAAATAATTCCCATTGCTGCATTCATCATAATCATTGCACTAGAACTAAAATGTTTTAGTTCTCTAAGTACTAATGCTTTAACTGTTGATTTTTGTTTCATTGGTTTAGCTTCATATTTAATCTTTCTCATTTTCGGTTTCATTGTTGCCGTACGTACAAAGTTATGAGATACAACATAAATAACAATACCAAAAGGAACTAAAGCACAAATTAAATAAATCAACAAACTTAGTATATTTCCATTAGAAACAGCTATTCCCATATGATAAATAGGAAACAAACTCTTTTCTACTGCTTGAGCAATCGTTTGACCATGAGTAACCAAATAAGTTAGATATTCTTCTATATAATTGATACCTACCATATATAAACCAAAGAATGCCATAAATAACACAACTGCTAACACATTTTTCAAACGAATACGTGCTATCACATGAGCTATTATCCATGCTATTAGGCAAGATAAAGCAAGAACAAACAAAGGCAAAGTTAAAAAGACAATAATAAATATTACAATCTGAACAATATTCATACCTACAAAAGTTATATATATAAAGAATGCAGGACCTGCTATTAAAATTTCATAAATATAATTCAATAACAATATAACACATACACGACTTAATAAAATATCACGATTTTTAATAGGCATTGACATGAGTAATTCATTATCTTTAGCTTCATACATTTCATGTTCAGTCATAAATACACTTCCTAAAAAGCAAAACATAATCACAATAATGCCCATTAACCCAAAATATAACCAATCAAGATTCAATAAATGGAATGGTTCTACAAGAGAATAAAACATCATTCCAAACATTCCACAAAAAACAATACCTACATATGCAAACAAAAGACCCATCAAAACCATCTTTCCTTGCCCTGCAAACTTTCCTTTACTACTTTTCAATTGCCTTTGAAAAAAACCTTGTATTTTAATCTTAATTAACGTTTTAAGCATGGTCGTCCTCCAATTCTAAGAACACTTCCTCAAGCGAATCATTATGAGTAACATCCTCAGTACGACCACTCACAATTAATTTTCCTTTTTTAATAATAGCTATACGATCACATAGTTTTTCCGCAACTTCTAAAACATGCGTAGAAAAGAAGATAGCACCTCCTTGATCACAAACATCTCTCATCATCTGTTTTAATAAATGGGAAGCTTTTGGATCCAAACCTACAAATGGTTCATCCATGATAATAAGTTTCGGATTATGAATAAACGCAGAAATCACTGCAAGTTTTTGTTTCATACCATGTGAATAAGCACTAATAGGTTGGGCTAAATCATCTGTAAGTTCTAACATATCTGCATATTTTTTTATACGTGTTTCCCTATCTTCCTTTGAAACTTTATATACATCAGCCACAAAGTTCAAATATTGAATACCTGATAAATATTCATATAAATCTGGATTATCTGGAATATATGCCATCTTCTCTTTACATTCTAACGGATTATTTTTGATAGATTGTCCATCAATATAAATTTCTCCTTCATCAAAAGGTAAAATGCCTACTATAGATTTTAATGTTGTAGTTTTTCCTGCACCATTATGTCCAATAAATCCATAAATTTCTCCACTTTCAATGTGTAAAGACAAATCATCAACAGCCTTATATTCATCATATCTTTTTGTTAAATGTTCAATTCTTAACATAATTTACCTCTCTTTCATAAATCTTTATTTTAATCAATATCTTTAGGTTTATTTTGATAGACATTATACGAATACCAAACAGTTATACCACTACTAATTAATATAATAACTAACATCCAAGTCATTAAATTCTCAATTTGTAAAAATGATAAAACAATCATTAAAAGCCCTGCAATCGCAAAACTATACCCACCCATCTTATGTGTTCTTTTCCAAACATATGGACTGGATAATGCCCATGAAGTTTTAATTCCAATATAATAATTTTGGGGTACTTTTGGTAAATAATTTCCCATTCCTAACATAAATATACCAATCAGGATAATAAACAACTGTTGTATATCTGCTTCAGGATTTAATATTAAATAATAGAAAAACAATGCTAAGACTACAAAAAATCCAGATAATCCATTTCTAAATATTTTAAAAATTTTTTCACGTCCTTCAAAATTCTTTTTCTTAGGATCAATATATTTTGTGAATAATATTCCATAATAAATTGATATGGGTAATAACGCTAAAATCAAAAAAGTATTACGGTTTCCATACGCGTCTACTTTAAAATTATTATCCCAATGTATTGGTACAGTATCTGGCAAAGTAAAAATTAAAGAAATTAAAATTAAAGTTATTACCCATATGATGCAATCATAGAGTTTTATTTTTTTCATTTTTTATATCTCCTTTATCAAAAAAATCCACAAACCATTTCATCATATCTTGAAAAACAGTCATATCTAAGCTATATACAATATTTTGTCCATGTCTTTCATCATAAATGAGTCCACTATTTTTCAATATTGCAAGATGATGTGAAACTGATGGTTTTGTCATTTTGAAATGAACAGCAATCTCACCAGCATTCATTTCTCTATCCTGTAATAGTTCTAATATCTTTCGTCTTGTTGGATCACTCAATGCTTTAAATGCATCTCCCATATTAACCTCCTTTTAGATAATTAGATATTTGTCTAAATATCTAATTCTATTATATTCCCATTCTTATAAAAGTAAAGAAAAAGTAGCACCTATTGGCACTACTTCATGATTCATTTATTATTCAGCTACTTTTTGTTCTTTAATAACTTTAGCAATTGAATCGATTACGTCTTTTTCGTCATCACCTTCAGCAACGATTTCTACAGTTGCTTTAGTAGGAACACCTAAAGACATTACACCCATAATTGATTTTAAGTTTACTTCCTTACCATTGTAAACTAATTTAATATTGCTACTGAATTTGCTAGCTTGATTTACTAAGATAGTTGCAGGTCTAGCATGTAATCCAACTGGATCTGAAACTACGAAAGATAATTTTTCTGCCATTTTATTGACTCCTCCTTAATAATTTATACTCATATTATACCATATATTTGAGACTTTTCCATACCTTTTCAAAAATAATTTGAGCGCTTTCATTTAGAGTTTTGATTTATCTTGATAAATACAGTATAAGTTGGTTTTAGCAAGAATAAACAAATAATAAAATTGCCTATTCCATGTATAATATCAAAGAAAATCCCTGATACAAAATAAGAAAAAGCATAAGAAAATGATACTGGTATATATGCTAATGCAAATAATAAACCAAAAATTAATCCATAAAATCCTAACACGATTGACCACGATAAAACATCATCTGGTTTAATACTTCTTTTCAACCATTTCACTAAAAAATATAGAATAGGCCACACATAAATATAACTCCACCACCATAAACCAAATCCCCACTGAAGACCTTCTAATAAGATAAAAATTCCTATAGCTGGTAATGCAATATTTGGGAAAACAAGAGTATATATCAAAATAAGAAACGATACTAATTCTATATTAGGTATAAAACTTAATCCGACTTGTACAACATATAATAAAGTCCCTAAGAATGCAATTTGAACTAACTGTTTTGTTTTCATCTAATAACCTTGCTTTAATTCAAGAGTATATTTTGCCTCGTCTTCTAAAACTAAAGCATCAGCTCCTGATGTTGCACTTTCATCATTCACAAGGATAGCCCACCAATATTGTTGAGTTGCATCATCAGATAAACCATCAACACTCTTAATATACATACCATATTGACTATTTTCATACTTATCAACAATTTTAGTTTCTTTCAATACATCTCCAAGATTTTCTTTTTCTGTCTTCACGTCATGTGTTTTTTCATAATTATCTCTTTTAGAAATAACTTCGATTGTAATATGTTTAAGATTTTTATTACCTTTTTGTTGGAAATAATATCCTATACCAGCAAAAATAATAAACATAACAATCAACCCAATTAAAGCTTTTGTTTTCTTTTTCATAAAATACCTCCATTCTTTTCTTTCATATAAGCAAATGGATACATTATAGAAAACGACTCTGTACATCGCAGAGTTTATCCTCAGATAATAGCAAGTCTTCCGACTCAGTTTCAACGTTTTAGCACCCTTCCCAGTTCCCCAGTGGCTATATGCTTGACTCCACATTACGGCAGCGAGACTGTTGAGGAATTACACCTCATTCCTTTGACTATTAAATATGCTTTTATGAAATCTTTATTATTGTACATAATTTCTTCATTTTTGAAAAGAAAAAAAATAAAGAATAAAAAAAAGAGGATGAGTGAAAACTCATCCAAGAGAAACTGGCGACTTGCTATTGTTGCACTTGCGCACTATCTTCG
>CALDMQ010000046.1 GCA_937917505.1 uncultured Erysipelotrichaceae bacterium
CGTTATCTATAGTTAAATATGTCCTTTCATCTATACTGGATTATGGAACAAAAAACTATAATTTATCAAAAGTTGATTTTCGTCAAATTAAGATTACTTCAACTAAAAGAGAAAAAAATGTTCTTACAGAACAAGATAGAAACAAAATTATAATGTATATAAAATCTAATAAAACTCCATTGGCCATAGGAATGTTATTAGCACTATACGGAGGATTGAGACTTGGCGAGATATGTGCTTTAAAATGGGAAGATGTTGATATAAAAAATGATTTAATATATATCAAAGGAACTGCTGCTAGGTTGAAGAATGATAAAAGTAGTAACAGTAAAACATCTGTTGTTATTCAAACACCAAAATCATCATCAAGTTGTAGACAAGTACCTTTGCCTAAATTCGCTATGAAATATGTTAAAGATTATTCTAAAAATAAAAAAGATAACTGTTTTGTGCTATCAAACAAAACTAAAATATATGAACCTAGACGTTTAGAAAGACAATTTCTATTATTTTGTAGGAAATCTGATATACAATCTACATTTCATAATTTAAGACATAGTTATGTAAGTGAATGTGTAAAGCAGAATGTTGAAATCAAAACACTAAGTGAAATATTAGGTCATTCTAATGTTTCTATTACTTTAAATCTGTATGTACATACTACTTTGGATCAAAAGAAAAAAGAAATAAGGAAAATTAAACCACCAAAATTATTCGTAGATTAAAATATTCCACGATTGAAGGTTTTGGTGGTTTTTATATGCAAACCTTAATTTTCAATTTATGTCGTGATCAACTACGATTTAAAAAAGTTGATAGATTAGTTTATTTTCCATATTTCTTAAAAAAATCAGGTATATATTATTGAATGTATTGTGAGAGATAGGCTAAACGGAGGGATGCTATAGACTTATATTATCAAAGAGACAAATAGTATTTTTGATGGTTTCTATTCTGATTAGAAATCAATAAATATTTAAAACTATTATTAATAGATAAATTAAAGCACATGTACATTTAAAGAATAATTTCTAATCCAATAAACAATATTTTATTACTAGCATTTTTGTGATTTATGGGGAATGAATCAATCTTGTTATGTGATTCTTCATTTTTGACATGATTTAAAATGAGGAACACAATTTGTAGTTAAAATTCAGGAGGGGAAATATGAATAACGAATTTAAAGAAAAAAATGTATCAGCTACTGATACTTCAAGTTTTTATATTGTTGACTTTATTAAAAATTTAACAGAGGAAAAAAATATACCTGTATTAATTTATCTTATATTAAATATTTTTGTTATTGGACTTGTTTTAAATATACTATTTAGCGAAGCACCTTTTATTGTAACATTTTTAGCAGGATTAGTATTATATGGTATTTCTATTGTTTTAGCATTATCATCGCTTGGTGAAGCATTATTACGTTTTCAAAATGGTTGTGCTAAATTAGAAAGAAAAGATGATATTGATCGCTTAGAACCAATATTTAAAGAAGTGTATAGTCAAGCAAAAAAATTAAATAAAAATTTACCAAATGATATTAAGTTATACATAAATGATGATGAAAGTGCAAATGCTTTTGCTACTGGTAGAAAAACAATATGTGTAACAAGAGGATTATTAAATTTATCAGATGAACATATTAAAGCAACATTAGCTCATGAATTTGGTCACTTAGCTCATAAAGATACTGATTTAATTTTAGTTGTTAGTGTTGGGAACTTAATAATTACATGTATTATAACAATTATTAAACTTTTCATTCTATTATTCCAACTTTTAGGTTCACTTTTTAGTATGTTCTTAGGTGGTTCGGAAGGATTAATTGGAACAATTGTTACTACAATCACTTCAATCTTAACAGCTTTATTTGTAACAGGTGCTATGTGGGTTTGGACTCAAATTGGTATTTTATTAACAATGAAATCAAGTAGAGCTCATGAGGATAAAGCAGATGAATTTGCGTTTAATCTTGGTTATGGTAAACCTCTTTGCGAAATACTAGACAGTATTTCAGGTCCTGAACCAAAAGGTTTGTTTGCAAATTTAAAATCTCTTGGTGTAAAATATCCTGATTAATATTAATCAGGATATTCACGCATATGAATATAGAGAAAAAGCAAAATGATGTATCAGATCAACAATCTGTTCAAAAACAATCAGAATTAAATACCCAAGAGACAGCTAAAGTAAAAAAAGAACGTGCAAATGATTTAGAAAACAGTAATTTTGTTGAAAGTAAAACTCAACAACGAGATCAAAAAGATAAAAATAAACCCAAAGAATCTGATACACGAAAAAGTTCATTAAATGAATTAGATTCAATACACATTAATGAATCAAAGAAAGAGACGACTGGCGAAGAAAAAAATCAAAACGATTTGAGAAAACAAGATGTAAGTCAATTATCTTCTATTTCAGATGGTAGAAAAAAATTTGAAGATTATTCAATGGCTGAATTAAGAGAAATGGGAGATGGAAAAGCTTCTCAGCTCAATGCTGAGAGAGATACGAAGCCGAATCATTAGGTATGTCAGTTGAAGAATATCGTGCCCATCTTGATAGAATTAAAGAAGCTAATAAGGATGATTTGGATGAGTCACCCCAGGAACATCGTGAAGAAAAAGAATTAAAGTCTGAATTAAATAATCAAAATATTATTGTAGAACCTGAAAAAGATAAGCATAAAGACAATCAATTTGATTCGAATAAAGAAACAAAGATTTTAGAAACTTCAAATATTAATGAAAATGAAAAAGATGAAAGAAACACGAATTTAGAAGTTACACAAACCAAATCAGAAGACAATATTTCTATCACAGGAAACAATAATAATGATATATCATTGAGTAGTGATTCATTAAGAATTGATGATAATTATGAAAAAAGTTATGAAGATGATTTTGATGATACAAAACATTCAGAGTTTCAAGATGCAGTGAAACAATCAAATGAAAGTATTCATACTTTAGAAAGTAGTAATAAGATAGAGAATGTAGAATCAAAGTCTAATGTAAGTAACTTTTCAGAAAAAAACAATTATGATTTTTATGACACTGAGGAAACTAGACATTTAGTTGATAAGTCTATAGTATCTATCCGAGAAATGGGGTTTGATGAATCCGTCAAAGCTGAAGTGCCAACTGAATCATATACAAAAGAAGAAATCAATATTCTTAAAGCAGAACGTGAGAAAATTGATGCTCCGGATGAATCAACAGTCATGCAAAAAGTTATAGGAGTTGATACAGGTAACATTGAAGCAGATTTGTCTCCGTATTTGAATCCAAGAGACCTTGAGTCAGGTCGTCCTAAAGATGCTGATGTCTATGGATTTGTTTCAAAGGTTCAAGATAGTGCACCTTTTACTAGAACTCCACAGGAGTGTTATTATAATTTACGCTTAGATTATGATGGAACAGTTTATACTAATCCACAACAACCAGTATATATCATACGTTTTACAAATGGTAAAAATTATGAAATTCCGTACAATAAAGAATTTGGTGGAAAAAAAGATTGGCCTCAGCCATGTACAGGGAATGGTTTTATTGGGAATAAAGAGCACCTTATTCCAGAGTATAGAGTATATCCTCAAAATAAACAAGGTGCAGTAGTTACAGATGGAGCGATTTATCGTATTAATCCAGATGGAAATGAAGAGTTAGTAGCTATATTTAATGAATCAGACAAGATTTTTGTATTAATTGATGAGGAGGGAAAGGAATGATAGCGAAATATAAAGATATTTACTGTAATGTTAATTTATCAAAAACACCAGTTCGTATTTGGATTTATCATCCAATTGAAGGATTTGAAAAAGGTGTAACGGCTAGAGGAACAGTGTATTATGAAAAATTTGTAGAATTAGATGAAATAGAAGAGGTCTTTGATGT
>CALDMQ010000047.1 GCA_937917505.1 uncultured Erysipelotrichaceae bacterium
TGTTTCTAATAATTGTGATAAATCAGTTTCCTCTAAATTAAGTGTAATAGCTTGTGATTCTAGCCTTGAATAATCTAACATTGCTTTAACAAGTTGATTAATTTTATGTGTCTCATTTTGAATAATATCAATATATTCATTACGCTTACTTTCATCCTGTTCTAATTGCACAAGTTCACTGAAACCATTAATAATTCCAAGTGGTGTTTTGATTTCATGTGTAAAGTTAGACACAAACTCTTTACGAATATTTTCTAAATTCTTGACTTTATCAATTTCTTGATACAAATGACTAATCGTCTTTTCAAGTTCTTTACTCATTATATCAATACTATTCGCCAAATCCCCTAATTCATCATGCCTAGACATATCAATTGGATAATCAAACTCCCTTCTTGCAATATGTTTAGCAGAATTTTCAATACGATGAATTGGTTTAACAATTATATAGGCAATACTTAAAGATATACCTGTAAGCAAAACTAATGAAAGAAGATATGTTGATGAATTATCAAGCATAAATTGTCTCAAGGAATTTTTTGTCAATTCAGTATACTCCTTTGTCACAATCACATAACCTAATAAACACTTTTGTTTTAATTCATCATCAGTCTGATTCTCTTTCATTTGCATTTGATTATAAGTAACCATATCATAAATAGGTAACAAAATAGACGAATAATCCTTCCCATTATAACGATAATTATCTAACAAATAATAATCCCCATAACTTGTACTATAGAAAAGATACTCTTGTTTTACATATTGGTTAAAGTTTTTTTGAAGTTGATAACGAACACCTTTAATCGCATCTCGATAATCAACCACTACAGCCTGCTTATTATCCGTTGCCATATGTGAATAAGATCCATAAGTAATCATTTGCTTATTGTTACCAAAAAACACTTCTTTATTTTGACTTGAATAAAAAGCTAAGGTACCAGTAATTTCTATAGCATCTTTTGAATTTCCATGATCTATTACAACGTCATCTTCTATTTGTATTTTTTTTATATCAATATCTCTAAACTCATTATTTTGCGTAAACTTTGTTTCTTTCTCAAAAACAACATCAATCTTAACTTTTAACATTTCTTTACCATTTGTCATATATTCCTCTAACAAATCAATATCCTTATCATCCATATTATTCAAATAAAGATAAATTGGTAAATTCTGAGGCCAATCCTCCTGTGTATCAAACGTTTTAGGAGTCATACAAAGCAAAGTCTCAGAAATTGTTTCTCGAGATATATCCAAAATCTTTCCTTGTGGTGTTACTAAACTCTTAATCAAATTATAATTTCCATAAAGTGCATGATCATAAAGAGCTAAAAATTCATCAGAATCAAGACCATAACTTTCATAATTATTTAAATTAGAATAATCTTTAGAAAACTTATCTAGATTTCTAGTAATTATTTCAGCATCAGACTCAATGGTATTTTTACGATAACGTTCAATCCCCAATCGTATTTCATTACCTAAAATCAATGCAAATGCTATAATAACAATGGCTGTTATTTTTACAATAAGACTTAAATGATATTTACGCATTTATTTACCCTTTAACATCAAACATATATCCAATTTTAACAACTGTATGAATATACGCTGATGCAACTCCTATTTTCTTTCTTAATTTTTTAATATACGTATCCACAATACGTTGATCACCATAATAATCATAACCCCATAACGCATCTAATAGTTGATCACGAGATAAGATTTTACTTTTGTTTTCAATCAAATAAACCAAAAGTTGATATTCTTTATGTGATAAAGCTACAGGTTTATCTTGTATTAATACTTCATGAGTATCTGTATCAATACAAATAACTCCTTCTACTAATCGAGACGATTGCTTTTTTAGCCTTTTTAATAAAGCATGACACTTTGCATAAAGAAGTGATGGTGTAAATGGCTTAGATATAAAATCATCTGCACCTAATTCATAACCTTTTAATTTATTCTCATCTTCGCTCAATGCACTAATAAATAAAATAGGCACTTCACTCTTTTGACGTATAAGTTTACAAACTTCATATCCATCAATTCCAGGCATCATAATATCTAATAAGACAATATCAAAACTCTCATCAAGTAATGTTAATGCTTCATACCCATCGCACGCTTCAACGACCTCTGCTTCTTGTTTATGAAAGTATTCTTTAATAAACATACGTATTAATTTTTCATCTTCAGCCAATAGCACCTTCATAGCAACACCTCATTTCATAACTATTATATACCAAAAATATGAATAAGTTATGAAAAAAGATGATTTTATATAAACCATCTTTTACAATTTCTTTAAATATCCCACATCATCATAGAAATAAGATTTATCAAACTGATAAAACCCTAACTTCTTTAATAAATGTATTGAGCGTACATTATCTTGATAAACATAACAAATAACCTTCTTCATATGATACGTTTCTTTCATATAAACAAGAAACGCATCAATCATTTCATAAGCATAACCTTGATTCCAATAAAGACTATCAAATGTATACCCTAAAACAAAAACACTTTTATTCACAATCTCTACAAATAAATCACCAATCATAAAATTAGTTTTTAAAGTAATAGCTAAATGATAATCTGTTTTAGGACAATTATAGACTGTAATCCTTTCACATTCCATAATCCTATTTTTAGCTTCATTATAAGAATAATGTTCCCATGATTGATACTTAGCAACCTCTGCTTTATTACGATATTCACTCATACGCCAAGCATCATTTTGATTTAACTTACGCAAATAAAGTCTATCTGTTTCTAATATCATAGTTCGTCCTTTAAGTGATAATAAATAAATAGCATACGATCTTTTCCATTTATATCCTTAATAATTTCATAAGGTGTATTTGGAAAATAATGTTCTACAGCTTCTTCCATAATTTCTCTTTGATCAAATCCCATTTCAAAAGCTAACAAAGCTCTTTCTTTTAATAAAGGTTGAACAGTTGCAAAGATTTGACGATAGAAATACAAACCATCACTACCACCAAACAATGCAACATGAGGTTCATTATCCTTTACAACACTTTCAATATCTTGATTTTGAGGAATATAAGGAGGATTTGAAACAAAGATATCCACTTTTACACCTCTATCCAATAAAGGTTGAACCATATCCCCTTGATAAAACTCTACATTTGCTCCTAAGTTTTGAGCATTCTCTCTAGCAACTTCTAACGCTTCTTCACTAATATCTGTCGCTACAACATGAAGTTTCTTTTCTTCTAATGCCAGTGAAATCGCAATCGCTCCTGATCCTGTTCCGACATCACATAAGTCAATATTTTCATAATCTTCAAAATAATCATCAATACGATATAAAATATTTTCTACCAATTCCTCTGTTTCATAACGTGGAATTAAAACATTTTCATTGACAATAAAATCTCTTGAAAAGAAAGTTTCTTTCCCTTTGATATATTGAATAGGCTCTCCAGCCATATATCTTTTCATTCCTGCTTGAAATCGTTCAAACAATTCATCATCAATTTCCTC
This sequence comes from uncultured Erysipelotrichaceae bacterium, assembly GCA_937917505.1. Taxonomy (GTDB): domain Bacteria; phylum Bacillota_I; class Bacilli_A; order Erysipelotrichales; family Coprobacillaceae; genus CALDMQ01. The sequence continues at coordinate 3,523 of CALDMQ010000047.1, forward strand.
ATCCATCATCAAATATAATTGATGAGGTTCTTTTTGAGCCAAATGATAAAACAATACCTTTGCAACATTACAATCTTTATCTTTTTCATCCAATAAAGCTTCACTTTGACGAATCAATTCTCTAACAGTCATTAATTTTCTTCTCCTGCAAGTTTAAGACGTTGATCTTCGTTCACTAATGCTTCAATCACATCTTCTAACTTCCCTTCCATGATACGATCTAATTGTTGGATAGTTAATCCAATACGATGATCAGTCACACGGTTTTGAGGATAGTTATAAGTTCTAATCTTTTCAGCACGATCCCCACTACCAATTTTATTACGTCTTTCACTACCAATTGCTTCTTCTTGTTCACGAAGCTTCATTTCGTATAATTTTGTACGCATTGCACGCATTGCCTTGTCCTTATTATCATGTTGACTTCTACCATCTTGAGAAGTTGTCACAACTCCTGTAGGAATGTGTGTGATACGAACAGCTGAATCTGTTTTATTAATATGTTGCCCACCAGCTCCTGATGCACGATATGTATCAATTCTTAAATCATTTGGATTTAATTCAAAATCAACTTCTTCAGCTTCTGGCATAACAAGAACTGTCGCAGTTGATGTATGCACACGCCCTTGTGTTTCTGTCTTAGGAACACGTTGAACACGATGTGAACCTGATTCAAATTTTAACTTAGAATAAACACCTTCACCTTTAATCATAAATGAAATTAAAGCATAACCACCCGCTTCACTTTCTTGAGCTTCCATGATTTCAATCTTCCATCCTTGTGATTCTGCGTATTTCACATACATACGATATAAATCACCAGCAAAGATATTTCCTTCATCTCCTCCAGCTGCTCCACGAATTTCTACAATAACATTTTTATTATCATTTGGATCTTTAGGAATTAATTCTAAGTGAAGTTGTTCTTCAATAAGAGGTTTCTTTTCTTCTAATTCACTTAATTCTAATTCTGCCATTTCCTTGATTTCAGGATCTTTTTCACTCATCAATTCTTTTGCTTCTTCGATTCCACTTAATATTTTTTTATACTCTTCATATAAATGATATGCTTTTTCTAAAGTTGCTTGCTCCTTTGACACTTCTGTCATTCTTTGAACATCACTCGCAATACTTGGATCCATTAAAATTTCATTTAATTCTTCATAACGTCTTGCAATTGTCTCTAATCTTTCTATCATATTATTCATACACTAACCTCCAAATCTTTACCATTATAATATAAACATGTGAAATAATCAAAATAATAATGCTTTATTCTTCGTATCTTTTTGATATTTTTCTTTTATTTTTACTCTATTACTTTTATAATAGTATCAATAAGATAATGAAGTGGAGGTATGAAAATGATAAAAGCTGTTATTTTCGATATGGACGGTTTGATGATTGACAGTGAAAGAGTCACTTTTGAAGGTTATCAAAAAGCTATGGGAGAAATAGGATTAGATATAAGTAAAGAATTTTATGTCACACTTTTAGGACGTACTGTACCTGTTGCTAAAAAGTTGTTTCAAGATGTCTATGGTGATGATTTTGACTTAGATTCAGTGATTCCTTTAGTTCATCAATATATGGCAGATTTATTTGACAACGAAGGTGTTCCTATCAAAAAAGGACTATTGCCTTTATTAAAATATTTAAAAGAAAATGGTTATAAAACAATTGTTGCGACATCAAGCCAACGTAAACGTGTTGATCATATTTTAGAACTTGCTCAAATTAGTCAATATTTTGATGATTCTATTTGTGGAGATGAAGTTGAACATGGGAAACCTGATCCAGAAGTATTCTTACGTTCTTGTCAAAAGTTAGGTGTTCAAGTAGATGAAGCCATTGTTTTAGAAGATAGTGAAGCTGGTATTCAAGCAGCACATGCTGGAAACATTAAAGTTATTTGTATTCCTGATATGAAATATCCTGATGAAAAATATGCAAAAATGACAACTGAAATCTTTAATTCTTTAGAAAATGTCATTGATTACTTAAAACTTCGATTTCTTTTTTTATAAGTTATATATAAGGGAGGGTCATCAACTAACTTTCTTTACATTTTTAATATATCTTGTCAATATGAATTTATTATGAACAAGTTATAAAAAGGGAGAAAGAGATGTTGGGGAACACCTCTTTCTAAGGGATATATGATAGATTTGAGGGGAATCAATACTATCGTATTTGTCTTTCGACAATATTAATATAAACAAGTTTTATGTCTTGAAAATGAACTTTTAAAATTTATGTGGTTTATTTAAAATTTTATGACAATGACGACAACGTGGTTCATACTGTTCACTACTTCCTATCATAATAATAGGATCCTCAAAAGAAGCAGGCTTTCCATTAATCAAACGTTGCGTTCTTGTAGCTGGAGCACCACACTTTGCACAAACAGCTGTTAATTTTGTAATAAATTCAGCACGCGGTAGAAGTTCTGCTATAACTGGGAATGGTACTCCTCTAAAATCCTTGTCCAATCCTGCAACCATAACTCTAATACCTTTATCCGCAAGATATTCACAAACCTCCACTATATCTTCATTGAAAAATTGTACTTCATCAATTGCCACAACATCTGTATCATCATCTATATATTTTAATATTTCTTTTGGTTTATCTACAACCATACATGGAATATGAACCCCTGCATGAGATACAATTTCATGATCAGAATAACGATTTAGGTTTAAAACTTTTGATATTCTTTTTTGCATAAGATAAAACATTAATGCGTCTTATCAATTCTTCTGTCTTCCCTGCAAACATACATCCACAGATGACTTCTAAAAAACCTTCTCTATATTGATTATACATATTTGACACCTCACTAAAGCATTATAACATGTTTTGAGTACATATTTCATTCATATTTACTCTATATAATGTTTATTGGTGATAAAAATGAAATGGTTAAGAAATTTTATGTATGGTCGCTATGGTGTTGACCAATTGGGAAATTGTATTTTTATATCTTCTTTAATATTTATGGTTATCTCTTGGTTATTCCCACCTATGATATTTATCTCTAATGGTTTAATGTTTTATTGTATGTATCGCATGTTTTCTAAACAATATTATAAAAGACGTGCAGAAAATGATTTGTATTTAAGTCGTACTGTGGGAATTAGAAGATTTTTCAATCGCCAACAAAACAAATGGAAATATCGTCATACACACAAGTATTACAAATGCCCTCATTGTCATCAATATCTAAGAGTCCCTAAAGGAAAAGGTGAAATTACTATCACTTGTCCAACTTGTCATCAACAGTTTGATAAACGAACTTAGAACTGTTAAGCAGTTCTTTTTTGACACAAAAATAATTGCCCGTTATAATTGTTTCTTTGCGCTATAATATATGTAAAGCATTAGAACAACTAGAAGCAAAAAGTGAATTAAAA
>CALDMQ010000048.1 GCA_937917505.1 uncultured Erysipelotrichaceae bacterium
ATAGAATATAAGCACTACGAGGTAATGTTGTATATTCTATTGGTAAAACTTCTTTTCCACCCTCATCAACAATACCATAACTTCCATTTTCATTATAAACAGCATAGTATACACTGCCAATAGCTTTAATTTGTGCATATTGATTTGTTGTTTTTACATTTCCAGATTCATCAATTAACGAATAACCTTTTTCATCTTTTTTTACAATAGCTACTCCATTGATATCAAATGGTTCTGCTTCTAAATAAACATCTTTAATAACAGACTCTCCTGCAAAATTATAATACATATACCCCTTCTTTTTCATATAAACTGGGTAAATATCTTTCATAATTAAATAAGGTGTTGGATACAACTGACAATCATTTAATTCTTTAACACCAGTTTGTTTTCCATGTATTTGGTGAGGTCCATAAACTTGCGAAGCACGTGTTAAGTAATTAGTCCCATTTTTATAGTATGATGTAATCTCTGTAGGTTTATTTCCAAGAACATATAAATATGTTTTATTTCCTTGAGTTAATAAAATATTGTTAATGTCATCATACCTTACTTGATTGATTGCTATTTTTTCATAAAATGCTTTTTGTTCTTCTCGATTAACCCCAATAAGGCTCTGTGTTGTCTTATCATATAAGATTGCTGATTTATCTTCTAAAGGATCAACCGCCACAATAGCATAATTCCCAATATTATCAATTTCAGTTAACTGCCCTTTTTCATCATTGGCAAAATCATAAAAAGCACTATGATCTTTATAGTTAACAATAATACACTTCCCATGATCTACTTGATGCGCTGATACGATTTCTTCTTCACCGCTTACAAATTCTTGTCCATCTTGATAAAGAACCTTATATTGCTTATCCTTAATAATAATTGGCAATGCAGATTGATTGATATCTTGTTTATTCATATTAGAATCAGGCAAGCATCTTATACCCAAATTTTTAGAAGCTGTATATAAAACCTCTCCTTCACCATTTAATATAAATAAATTTTCATAATCAATATTATTTTCTACCTTACCTTCTTTTTCTACTTTCTTTGTAGCATACAGCATTTTATCTGTTGCACGTAATGTTTGATACTCTCCAAAAGGAATTTTAAGTTCTCCCTGGTTATTAATAAAACCAACTTGATCTTTATTATTTGTCACAATATAACCAAATTTTTCAATTTCTTGAGAAGTCTTATAATTATATTCTGTTAATTGTTCACCTTCATTATTATATAAGGCTGATATTTTCTTATCATTTGTAACCATAAATGTTGTGATTTCTTGTTTTTGTGAACATCCAGTTAATATCAAAACTGCTATCAATGCCAATCCTAACTTCTTCATATGGACCTCCTTATTTTTTGTCTTAAGTATAACATATTTATGTTTTTTTTCAATGAATCGATATATAATAGTCTTGAGGTGAATATTATGAACGAAACTTTGAAAACAATTCAAAAACGTACAAGTTGTAGACAGTATAAAAAAGACATGATAACTGAAGATGAACTTCAAGCAATTTTACTCGCTGGTATTCAAGCACCTAGCGCCATGAACAGACAGTTATGTGAAATTTTTGCAATTACCGATACTCAAAAAATCAATCTTTTGAACAATGCATTATTAGAGGTATTTAAAGAAAGAAATGAGGAAAGAGAAAATTATCATTGCGCTTATCATGCCCCTGTATTTATTATAGTGAGCGGTCCCGAATATGACAGTAGACGTGTTGAAGATGGAAGTTGTATGTTAGAGAATATGTTCTTAGCCGCTACAAGTCTTAACTTGGGAACTTGTTGGATTAATCAATTAAGAGATACTCAAGATACTGATCAAGTAAGAAATGTTCTTTCAAATTTTGGTATACCTCTTAATCACCAAATCGTTGGTTGTATGTGTTTAGGTTATCCAAATCAAGAACCTATTTATAAAGAAAAGAAAATTGAAAGAATTCATATTATTATATAAAAAAGGAAACATTTTCTTATAAGTGTTTCCTTTTCTTTTGGGTATATTTTTTGACTTAGTAATACTAAGAACTAACCAACGTATAGTGGTTGATTACCACCAACAACTTCGCCAGTTTTTGTTGTTGCAACATAATAAACTGAATTATCTTCTGGTTTATAGTAAACCTCTAATGTATCAATAGCTGTCATTTTTACACCTTTTGATTTAACATCCTCTTTAACTAATTTTTCAATTGTTGTTGCTTCAACATTTTTATTATTAAATTGTACTTGTAATTTTAATTTCACTACCCATCCTCCTTGTCTCTATTATAAATGTAAAACCTCTTGTTTTCAAGAACTATTCCACATTTATCAAATAAATAATATCATTTTTTTATGAGTAATACAAACTTATTCAGATTTTTTAGGAAAACAATATATTTTCTTTATATTTTTGTGACACTCTATGTCTAATCGTATCTTTTTCTATCAAAAAATATCTAGATTTTTCATCTAGATACTTTAAATCCGGACTATTATTTTATAAAGAAAACATTATCTTTACCACTATTTTGTTATAAATAATTAGTTAGTTAGAAATATTTCAAAGTCTCCTCTTTGACTTACAGGTATATCCAAAAAATCCATTGCTTCAGTAAAAGTCATATTCAATTTACTAGCAATCTTTTTAATATCTTCTACTTTACTTTCAATTTTACCTTCAATTCTACCTTCACTTCTTCCTCTAGCTTCTCCATCTTTCATTAATAATTCTAATGATTCGCACATATTCACTTCCTCCTTGAGTTCTATTCCATATTCAAATAATTGTTCTGTCCCTAATAATGACGCTAATAATATAAAAACTTGTCTTGATATTTTTATCCCTCTAAACTTCTCTGGATTTCTTCCATCCTTCAATATCATCTTTCCATACTTCACTAACAATTGATTGCTTTCTACCTTATAGTTTTGTTCATCTAATCTCTTTAAATCTATAAGTTCCATCTTCCAATCATTATCTTCTTGACTTCCATCTCTTTCGCCTTTTAACACTTCTTTGAGATTATAGGGATAATTCCATTCCCTATCCCCACAATAAAAAGTTAATGTCTTCACATAATGAATATCATTTCCTCTTTGTAATTCTCTGTTATAGCGAAAAGCATCATAAACAAGTAATCTTACAGGCATGACCTACAAAAATGATTCCTTTATTGTTCTTATACCTAAATGCAATATCCCTTCTTCTTTCATATGTCTTGAGTTTATCACTATCAACCAAAGACATATCAGTATCATCATTTTCAAAGCAATGTTCATGATAACGATGTTTTCCTCCATATAATGAACCATTTAAGAAATCCGCAAAGATACAAGGATTTCTAAAATAATCTTTAAAAACAATATCTTTTTTTAATTCATAGTTTCTATCCATCTATCAATAATCCTTTCATTAAATTTTTATATTTAATGAAGAGATATCACACTTCAATTATATAGCAATAAGCAACATTTATCAATGAAGATAAACACTTATTTAAGACATCATTATCATAACATAGAACCCTTATAAGTGAGTCCCAAGTTTTTTCCAATTTTGTATCACAAAAAACACTGTTATAAAGAAGAAAAATACTTATTTCATTTCAATTACTAACATAAATAATATAAATCTTTTATTTTTAACTTCTATTCACAGTTAGACATATTTATTATTAGTTATTAAAAAAGAAACTCAACATCAGTCAAGTTTCTCTAACAACTATTTACCCTTTCATCTTGCTTGTATAAGCTTTTCTTCTCTCATTTTCAGTTAACAAACGTTTTCTTAAACGAATTGATTTTGGTGTCACTTCTACAAGTTCATCATCATTAATATAATCTAAACATGATTCCAAATTAAATGAACGAGGTTTCTTTAAAACAACTGTAGAATCTTTAGTAGAAGAACGTGTATTTGTTAATTGTTTTCCTTTAGTTACATTGACAACCAAATCATTATCACGACTATGTTCTCCAACAATCATACCCTCATAAACTTCTACACCAGGACCAACGAACATAACTCCACGATCTTCAACACCACCTAAAGCATAAGCAGTTGTTTGACCTTTATCAATAGATACAAGAACACCTAATTGTCTTTCACCAATTGCATCTCCTTCAACGGGACGATATTCAATAAAAGAATGGTTAATAATTCCATATCCCTTTGTCATTGTTAAAAAGTTTGTCATAAAACCAAATAATCCACGAGATGGAATTGTATAATGAACTTTAGTCATTCCATTTTCAGAATCCATACTTTCAAGTGTTCCTTTTCTAAATCCTAAAGACTCAATAACACTTCCAATACATTCATCAGGTGCTTCAATAAAAACATCTTCATATGGTTCACATTGCACACCATCAATTTCTTTTAAAATAGCTTTTGGTTTAGATACTTGTAATTCAAAACCTTCACGACGCATATTTTCAATCAAAATTGATAAATGTAATTCCCCACGTCCTGAGACAATCCATTCTTCACTATTAGAAATACGTTCGATTTTTAAAGACACATCTCTATTTGTTTCTTTAAATAATCTTTCTTCAATTTTACTTGCTGTCACAAACTTCCCTTCTTTACCTGCAAAAGGTGAAGTATTTGTTCCAAAAATCATTTGAATCGTTGGCTCATCAACATGTAATAAAGGTAAAGGTTCTTCATTTCCTAATGAACATACTGTTTCACCTACACCAATATCTGCTAAACCAGCAACTGCTACAATATCTCCAGCACTTGCTTCTTCAATTTCAATTCTTTGTAAACCTAAGAATCCAAATAACTTTTGAACTCTAAATTGCGTTTTAGTTCCATCAGCACGTAAACACATAACAGATTCATTGATTTTGATTTTTCCTCTTTGAATACGTCCAATACCAATACGTCCAACATATTCATTATAATCTAATAAAGCAGGTTGGAATTGTAATCCACCCTCTTCATCAACCATAGGTGCAGGAATTTCATTAATAATCATATCAAATAAACAATCCATATTATTGACTTGAGTATTAATATCCTCATCTAAACTTGAAGTTCCCATTAAAGCAGATACAAAAACAGTTGGGAAATCTAACTGATTATCATCAGCACCAAGTTCCATAAATAACTCAAGAACTTCATCCATAACTTCCTTAATTCTAACAACTGGTCTATCCACCTTGTTAATTACAACAATTGGTTTCACTTTTGCTTCTAAAGCTTTCTTCAAAACAAAACGTGTTTGAGGCATTGTTCCTTCATATGCATCAACAACAAGTAAAACACCATCAACCATATTCATGATACGTTCTACTTCACCACCAAAGTCCGCATGACCAGGTGTATCCATAATATTAATTCTATAATCTTTATAATGAATTGCTGTTGTCTTCGCTAAAATTGTAATACCTCTTTCTCTTTCAATAGCATTACTATCCATAGCTCTATCAGCAATTTGTTCATTCTCTTTTAATGTTCCAGATAATTTTAATAATTGATCCACTAATGTTGTTTTCCCATGATCGACATGGGCAATAATAGCGACGTTTCTAATATTCATATTTTATCCCTCTTTTCGACTTTTTGATTATATCACAATTATGTCAAAACACAATAAAAACCACTTCAAAATAACAGGTGTTTTCACACAATTCATGTCTTTAACTCACTAAAAAAGAATCCCGTAGGATTCTTCACTTACTATTTATAATCTTCTTGAACATCACAAGCAATTAAATCTTCAAATGTTTGTCTTCTTATCACCAATTTAGATTTCCCTTGATAAGTAAATACAACAGCCGGTCTTACAATTTGATTGTAATTAGATGACATTGAATAATGATAAGCACCTGTAGAAAACATTGCAATAATATCTCCAGATTGTGGATTTGCCATCATAATATCCTTAATCAAAACATCACCTGACTCACAATTTTTCCCAGCTAATGTCACTAAAGTATCTTTTTCTTCTTCAGCCTTATTTGCAACAATTGCATCATAACGAGATTGATATAAAGAAGGACGAATATTTTCATTCATACCACCATCTACACTAATATACTTACGAATATCTGGAATCTCTTTAATAGATCCGACTGTATATAATGTAATTCCTGCATTTCCTACAACATAACGTCCTGGTTCGATTTAAATCATAGGTCTTTCCCAACCCATAGCTTCAAAACCAGTATTTACAATATTCACAATAGTTTTTGTTACAATATCAAAATCTAACGGTTTATCATCTTTTGTATATTGAATACCAAAACCACCACCAGCATTCAACTTTTTAATCACAACACCAAATTTCTTATAGATTTCATAAGAAAATTCCACGAACTTTTGCATAGCTAAAACATAAGCATCAATATTCTCAATTTGACTCCCCACATGACAATGAATTCCTTCAAATTCAATATGCTTACTTTCAATGACTTGTCCAATTGCTTTTAAATATGTACCATCATGACTACTAAAACCAAATTTAGTATCTTTAGCACCAACACGAATATAATCATGTCCACCTGCATAAACACCTGGAGTCACTCTGATTGTTGCATAAACTGTTTTATCTAATTGTGTTGCTATTTTTTCAACCAACTCAATTTCATAGAAATTATCAATCACAAAATGATTTACATCATGTTTCAAAGCAAATTCAATTTCACTTGGAAGCTTATTATTTCCATGGAAATAAATTTTATGAGGATCAAAGCCTGCACTTAATGCTATGGCAATCTCTCCATCACTTACACAATCTACTCCTATACCATACTCACTTGCAAGTCTATAAATAGCCTGACAGCTAAATGATTTAGAAGCAAATAATGGTAAAACATTATCATATTTATCAATAAATCTTTCTTTTAAAGTATTCAATTGATGACGAATATGTCCTTC
>CALDMQ010000049.1 GCA_937917505.1 uncultured Erysipelotrichaceae bacterium
TTGTAGCAATCATTTATTGGTTCTTAGGAACAGAGCTAGGTTCTACTTTAAGAGCAACTGGAAACAATGAACATATGGTAAGAAGCAACGGAATCAATACTGATAATACTAAATTACTAGGTTTAATGATTAGTAATGGCCTAGTTGCATTAAGTGGTGCTTTAGTCACTCAACAAACAAGTGTTGCTGATGTCAAAATGGGACAAGGGGCTATTGTTATCGGTCTAGCATCTATCGTTATTGGGGAAGTCATTTTCGGTAAAAAAGCTGGATTTAAATTACGCCTTGCCTCTATCATTGTAGGTTCTATTATCTATCGCATTATTGTGAGTCTTGTATTACAAATGGGATTAAATACAGATGATTTGAAATTATTAACTGCACTCATTGTTGCAATTGCTTTAAGTGTTCCTGTCATGATTGACAAACGTAAGCAAATCACAATGTATAAAAAATTAACTGGAAAGGAACTTGATAACAATGCTTAAACTTCAAAAAGTCACAAAATCATTTAATCATGGAACAGTTAATGAAAAATGTGTCCTTAATCAAATTAATTTAGAATTAGAGGAAGGAGATTTTGTAACAGTCATAGGTGGGAATGGTGCTGGTAAAAGCACAATGCTAAATATGATTGCAGGTGTTTATCCATTAGATAGTGGTATTATTACACTTGATAACGAAAACATTTCTTTATACCCTGAATATAAACGTGCAAGACTTATTGGACGCGTCTTTCAAGATCCAATGATGGGAACTGCTGCAGATATGCAAATCATTGAAAATCTTGCAATCGCAAAAAGACGTGGACAAAAACGTACTCTTCGTTGGGGTGTTACAAAAGAAGAAAAAGATGAATATTACAATCTTGTCAAAAACCTTGGATTAGGTCTTGAAGATCGTTTAACGCAAAAAGTCGGACTTCTCTCTGGTGGGCAAAGACAAGCCCTCACATTATTAATGGCAACTTTACAAAAACCAAAAATTCTCCTTTTAGACGAACATACAGCAGCTCTTGATCCAGCAACAAGTGCAAAAGTTTTAGAATTAACTGAAAAAATTGTATCTGAACAAAAACTTACAGCTTTAATGGTGACACATAATATGAATGATGCCATTCACATTGGAAATCGTTTGATTATGATGTATGAGGGCCATATTATTTATGATATCAAAGGTGAAGAAAAGAAAAATTTAAAAGTTGCTGATTTGTTAAAGAAATTTGAAGAAGCAAGTGGACAAGAATTTGTTAACGATAGAATGTTACTTGGTTCATAAATTATTTTCTTATAACGAACAGTTGTTCATCTTCTAATATACAATAAAAGACATCTTGGACTTGAAGATGTTCTTTTTTTAACTCTTGAAAAAGCCATTTCTCATTTTTTCCAATTAATCTTAATGAATCTTTATTAATCACACCATCATTAATTAATGAATCAGGTAATGAATAATGTTCATCTTTTTTATCAATAATAGACAAATGTCCATCTGTTTCTAATATTGCAAAAGCAACATCACTGACACTCCCTATTCCTTCTTCTCTTAAATGATGACATAAATCATTCACAGAATAATTTAATTTTTTCATCTTTTCTTGATTTACTTTTCCTTGATAAATAATATATGTTGGATTTCCTTCTAATAATTTTTTCAGTGGTAAACAACGACTTGATAAATATGAACATAATTTATCCATACAAACAATAGAAAAAGTAGCAAGAACACTATGAAAAAAAGTAATCTTATCATCGCCAATAGATAATGTCATTAATTCACTTATAATTAAAAAAACAATTAAATCTAAAATACTTAATTGACTCATTTCCTTTTTCCCTAAGAATCTTAATAAAATAACCAAATAAAAATAAGAAGCACTAGCTATTAAAAAAATTTCACTATATTTCATATTTCACCTTTCATTTCATATATTATACAAGGAGGTCTTTATGAAACAAATCATTCGTACTTATATGCACACTCTATCTTTGTTTATCGTTCCCTTTGTATTCATTTCACTTATTTTAGCCATTTTATCCTATTTCATACAATTAAACTCATTGCTTATACAGATTATTATCCAAGTGATTGCTTATGCATCTTTATTTATTGCAGGTCTTTATTTTACATCACATTTAGAAAAGAATAGATTTTTTCATTGTCTTTTCTTTTCCATTATCTATTTTTTAGTCAGTTTACTTATTCATTTAGGTAATCTCAATATCCATCATCTATTCTTTAAATCATTCATATTTATTTTTATATGCCTATTTAAAGAAGTAAGGGATAGAAAGTTGAATTAAAAAAAGAAGGTTACCCTTCTCTATGAACAAACATAAATAAAATTACAATGATTAAAATAATAACTGCAAGATATGTAGCTTGAATATTAAAGAATTGAACAGTTATTGCGCCGATAGCTGCTCCAACAATAAAGCAAACAATAATTATATGATATTGAAGACTCTTGATAAGAGAGTCTTTTTCTTTTGTTTTCATATACATATAAAAATGTTCCATAGCACTTCGTAAATTACCTGTACACATCGTTGAAGCATAAGGATTACCATGAAATTTACGGAAACTTTGTACTTGTAAAGAACAAACAAAAGAAACTAAGCTATTACATACCATATTATATGTTTGAGGCAATAATGACACGCCTAGTATAATGAGAATTTCTAATAAAATGACCAATTGTCTCCAATGAATACGTGGATGTGTAAAGAAATGATGACGAATCATTTCTGCAACAACAATCCCTAATGCAAATGAAATAATTGGAACAAAATAGTATAATGATTTTAAAAATTGTCCTTCAATCAAATTGATTCCTAATAAAACTATATTCCCTGTTTGTGCATTCGCAAAAACATGACCACGACATAAATATGTATAAGCATCTAAAAATCCGCCTACAACAGCTAATAATGAGCCTATTAATAATGTATCTGATATTTGTTTTGTTTTTTTCATATTGATCCTCCAACAAAAAAGATGATGGTTGACATCATCTTGACTATGAAATATATTCAATCTTTAAAATTTTCACTTCATAAGGAATTTCTACCCCTACAGATACAATTTCATTAATACCATGATCAAGAATAGCTTTTGCTAATGGAGATTCATTTGAAATCTTTCCATTAAGTGGATCAGTTTCAAATGTCCCTACAATTGTAAATGATTCAGGTTCAGCATTTTCTTCAGATAAATCTAAAATAGTTACTGTTGCTCCTGGTTTTGCAACTGTGCTATCTAATTGTGATTCATCAATAATTTGCACATGTAGTAACATGGCATCAATTTCTTTAATTCTTGATTCAATATGAGCTTGTTTATCTCTTGCTGAATCATAATCAGCATTTTCAGACAAGTCCCCTTGTGAACGTGCTAATTGTAATTCTTCGATAACTTTAGGTCTTTCTACATTAATTAAATGTTCTTTTTCTTTTTTTAATTTTTCAACACCACTTTGTGTTAAAAGAACTGCTTCATGATCCATATCTTTCACCTCGCGTTTAATAATATATCATAAAAATATGAAAAATACTAGATAATTCTTTATTTTCTCATTTATTGAGTAACTTTTCTTCCCATATCATTCACTTCTATATCTTCATCAATTGGCATATATAAAATTTCCATTGGATGATTTGCAACTTCTACAGATTCTTTATCTTCGTTATATAAAGCTGTTACTTTGACAATATAGTTATCATGATATGGTGAGAAAATCTCAATTGTTTCTCCAACCTTAAAATGATTACGTTGTTCAATTTTAGCCATTCGATTATCTTTATCATATTCTAAAACTCTTAAAACAAATTCTTGTGTAGGATGTTCATCACGTAAATTAAATAATTGTTCATTCATTGTTGGATTTTCATAAAAGAATCCATGACACAATGCACGATTAGCTGCTTTTTCTAATTCTTTTAAATATGAATCATCTTGTTTAAAAGAATCAGGATCTTCACAATAAGCATCTATTAATTTACGATATGTTGATACTACTGTCGCAATATAATGAATAGATTTCATACGACCTTCAATTTTAAAAGAATCCACACCAAGTTCAATCAATTCACCAATATGAGAAACTAATGACATATCTTTACTAGACATACTTAAAGGTATATCTTCCTCTTGATTCACTAAATTTCCATTTTCATACAAATCATAGTACCAACGACATGACTGTGAACATCCACCACGATTCGCATCACGACGGCTTAAATAATTCGATAACATACAACGCCCTGAATAATGAATACACATTGCTCCATGAATAAAATATTCAATATCAACAGGTGTCTTATCCATAATCAATTTTAAATCATCATACGTCACTTCTCTACCCAATACAACACGATTTACACCCATATCAGCATAAAACTGAATTGCTTTAAGATTTAAAGTCGATAATTGTGTTGATACATGAACTTCTAAATTTAAATCCAACTCATTTGCAATACTCATAATATAAGGATCTGCCACAATGATAGCACTCACACCAATGTTATCTAATTTTTTTAAATACTCTTTAATACCTTCTAAATTATCTTGATGCAAAATAATATTACATGTGACATGAATATGAGCACCATATTTCTTTGCAAATTCAACACCCTCTTGAATATCTTCTAAAGAAAAGTTAGAAGCTTGTGAACGCAAAGAAAACTCTTTCCCACCAACAAAGACTGCATCTGCACCATACATGATTGCTGTTTTTAACTTTTCTAAATTCCCTGCTGGTGCTAACAACTCAGGTTTTTTTATAATCTTTCTTTTTCCATCAACGATTCGACTCACGTTTTTCATTATCCATCTTCCTTACATCTTCTAATTTATAAACTGTTTGATCAAATAAAAATCCTCGATCAAGTGGTGTTTTTAAACGATAAAGTAACCCCATAAACTCTTTCACTTCTTTATCATATTGTCCGTTTTCTAAACTCTTTAAAGCATCAGTATATAAAGAAGCCACTTCTATAGCTTCTTCTTCATTCATCATCAATGTTTCTATATATAAATAATCAAACATTTCAAAATGATGGAATAAATCTAAAGTATAAAGTCTACTTTCAGAGAAAATATGTGTTCCTTTATCATCTTCATAAATATGCATTGCATAATCACTATTTTTAGCTTTAATCTTTAATACATCATGATGTTCTTTATCAAAATTAAGTTGTGATGCTTCTTGATAATTTGTGAGCAAGCGTCTTTTACTTGCCGCAATATATTCTACACCATGTCCTTGTATCATTAAGGGTAAATGTAACTGTTCTTTAATATACACTTGTTCTTCTAAAGGAATAACCCTTGATACAAAGGCACTTGTTACACCATGCAATGAAAGAATATCTAGTGTTCTATCGTTTGTATTCAATGTCTCTGGTGAATACATCATATCAAAATGATAAGCATTTTCTTTCACAATTTGTAAAACACCAAAATCTTGAAAGATAATTCCTTCCACATTTAACTTTGAAAGTTCTTGAATAAAACTTTCAACTTGATTTATAACGCATTGATTGCTATATAAATACGAATATGAGGATATTGACATTTAATATCTTTGATTTCATCTAATGAAAATTGATAAGGTGCATAAAAGGAATGTTCACACCCTAAAACAAATGTATCAATTCCCATACTGATATAATCATACAATCTTTCTTTTTTATTTAATGATAAAACTATTTTCATTTGTTAACCCTTCTTTTAATCACACATATACCATCTCCTATTGCATAATAAGAAACATCATAATCTTCGTGATTAAAAATCCAATCTTTAAATCTTTTTATTTTTTTAACCAATTGTTTTGTATTTCTATTTTTAATATGATCAATATCAAAAATCATACCATGAAAATCTAAATTATCCACAATCACAATACCATCCTCTTTTACATAAGGCACATATTTTTCAAAAAACTTTTGATATTGTGCTTTTGCAGCATCTATAAACAAACAATCATAGGGAGCTTACTGAAGCTTCGTTTCATCAAAAGTCAAAGCATCATCATGAAAAATAGAAATAGAATCTTCTAAGTGATGTGTTTGAATATTCATACATGCTTCTTCATAACGTTCTTGATTAAGTTCAATTGTGTCAATCTTTAAACCAGGAACATTAGATACCATCATCATTGAAGAATATCCAATCGCTGAACCAATTTCTAAACATGTATTTGCTTGAATATCCTTTAAACATGAAATCAAAAAGAGGATACCCTCTTTTTGCATAACTGGAATATTTCTTTGCAAAGCATATTCTTCTATATCATTAAACTCTATTATTGAAGCCATAATCCTGCTTCCTTTGCTTTTTTAATTTCTTGTAAATGTTCAGCGTATGTTTTTGTATAGATAACTTTACTTTTTGATAAATCATTTTTATCTTTAATAGCCACAAAGAACATATAATCAGATTTTGTATAATGTACACAACTCTCAATTGTACTTACTGGTACTGTACTAATTGGACCAATAGGTAATCCTTTATATTTATATGTATTATACGGTGAATCAGTTTGTGTTTGAGCAACTGATACATCAACACCTGTTCTTTGTAAGGCATAGTTCACTGTAATATCACTTTGAAGTTTTTCACCTTTGTTTAATCTATTCATAAAGACTCCAGCAATCATCGGACGATCAGTTTCGTCAGTTCCTGATTCTCTTTCTACAACAGATGCAAAACTTAAAAACTCATGAATAGACCATCCTGTATTTTTAATTTCATCTTTATAAGGTGTTAATTTTTTATCCATCATATCTAAAGCAACTTTTGTCATATCTTTTAATGTTGGATTTTCATCTGAAATAAAATATGTTTCTGGATATAGATATCCTTCTAATGGATACATCAAACGACTATCTAAAATACTTTCATTAATAAACCAATATTCCTTTACTAGTGATTTTAAATAATCTTTATCTGCCCATTGTTTAATGACATTTTCTTCACTCGTTTTTAAAATATCCGCAAAAGCTTTCGCAACTTGAGGAATTGTATTTCCTTCTTTAATTGTTAAACGAAATTGAACAATATTTTCTGGTTGAGGATCATTAATAATATTAAAAATTGTTGCTAAAGACATATTCTTATTTAATTTATATGTATTCGCTTTTAAAGAATCATAACGATTCAATTTTAAGAAAATTTTTCCACACAACTTATTATTCACTAATCCAGCTTCATCTAAACTATCTAAAATTCGATTAGCTCCTGAACCATTTTCAATTTTCACAATAACATCTTCATCATTTGAAGATACAGCAGAAATACCCATTCGATAAAAAAAGATACTTCCTACAATAACAAGTGCAATCACACCTGCAATGATTCCTATGATTTTTTTATTTTTCATATGCTTTCCTCCACGAGTCTATTATAGGGTATTTTCTTTGTTTTATCAACCAATAAGAAAAAGACCAATAATTTGGTCTAAATTCCTCTACCTTCAATTAAACAAACAGGTTCTCCTACCATATAACGATAATGTGTTTCAAATAAAACCCCTTTACTTTCTCCAAGTTTTAATTCAATGAGGTTGTCCATCATTACCAATTTCAAATACTGAAACAGAATCATGTCCTTTATTCGTTACAAATAAGAAACGTCTTCCATCTTTATTCATAAAAGCAATATCACTCGCATAACTTTCTTCATCATAACGATCTAATGGATATGTTTCAACTTCACCCATATATTCAAAGCGAGTATCTTCATAACGATATGTTGCTATAGTATTTGATAATTCATTTAACACATAAGCATAACGTCCTTCGTCATCAAAAATCATTTTACGAGGTCCGCTACCGGGTTTTAAACGAACTGTATTTTCTTCATCTCTTTCAAGACGACCTTTTTCTACTACTCTATACAGCACAATTTCATCAATTCCACGATCGCATACAAAAATACGTTTTTGATCTGGTGTACTTTCTATAAATGTTGGATGTGATTGAAGTTGATAACGTCCATGTGGACCATGTCCTTCATGTTTAAGTGTTTGTACAACTTTTACAATCTTTTGTTTTAAAATAGGAATAACAACAACTTCACTATTATAATAATCAACCGCATATGCACAACTTCTGTCTTCATTTACATATGAACTGATAAAAGTTTTCCCTTGATTTGTTGTTTTTGAAGCCAAACCAAATTGTAAATCCATACTCGCATATTGCCATAAACCTCCATCTGTAGGCTTTCCAGTTTTATTTAAATAACTTACATAAATAAAACGTTCACGTTTATAGAAAGCGCTTGGATTAGCAGGTGATTTATAATACTTTTTCTTTAAAAATTCTCCATTATCAATATCAAAATGAAAAACATAAATTCCTCTTGTTAAATCATTTCCATAACTCCCTACAAATATAGGTTTTACATGTCTTTTCTTTGTAAATAATCCCACAATACATTTCCTCCTATAGTTATATTAGTTCATAAATATGAACTGTATATAAAGAAAGAAAGGTAACAATGTTACCTTATTCTCCCTCTTCATCTTCAGCTAAAAAGCTATTAA
>CALDMQ010000050.1 GCA_937917505.1 uncultured Erysipelotrichaceae bacterium
CACACAAATTTTTTAAGATTTCAAGATACTAAAACAATAAAATGTTTTTATATTTCTCCAATGGATTTTCAAGGCTACGAATTAGGAGATCGTGAGAATGAGGAATTTAGACTTCATTGTTATGATATTGAGATTAAAAGATGTGAGAAGTTGAAATAATGTGTAAAGAGCTATATCTACAATAAGATATGGCTTTATTTATTGAATTATAAAATAATGTTTTCTTATTTGGTTAATCTATGCTATAATAACAAAGATAATAAATGAGGTGGAAATATAATATGTCAAAACAAGTATTTAGTACTGAATTTTATGGAAAAAAATTAACTGTTGAAACTGGTGAACTTGCAAAACAAGCTAACGGTTCTGTTTTAGTGAGATACGATGATACAGTGATTTTATCAACTGCTGTTGCAGGAAAAGAACCAAAAGATGTTGATTTCTTTCCATTAACAGTTACATATGAAGAAAAATTATATTCAGTAGGAAAAATTCCTGGTGGATTTTTAAAAAGAGAAGGACGCCCTAGTGAACATGGAACATTAACTGCCCGTATGATTGATAGACCAATCAGACCTTTGTTTGCAGACGGGTTTAGAAATGAAGTTCAGGTTGTCAATACAGTTTTATCTGTTGATCAAAATGCTTCTCCAGAAATGGCAGCAATGCTAGGTGCTTCACTTGCTTTGTGTTTATCAGATATTCCTTTCAATGGACCGATTGCTGGTGTGAATGTTGGACTTATTGATGGTGAATTTACTGTTAATGCTGGTCCTGAGGATATGGAAAGAAGCTTGATTAATCTTGAAGTTGCAGGTACAAAAGATGCAATTAACATGGTTGAAGCTGATGCAAAAGAAATTGACGAAGAAACGATGTTAAATGCATTAATGTTTGGTCATGAAAAGATTAAGGAATTAATCGCTTTCCAAGAACAAGTTGTTGAAGCGTGTGGTAAAGAAAAGATTGAAATTCCTTTATTTGAATTAGACCAAAATATTATTAATGAAGTTGAAAGTATAGCTAAAGAAAGAATGATTAATGCTGTACGTATTCCTGGTAAACTTGAAAGATATGGAGCAATTGATGATATTAATGCTGAAGTTGTTGCTATGTTTGAAGAAAGAGAATACGCTGATTTAAAAGAACAAGAAAAAACAATCAAACAAGTAAAAATTGTTTTACATGATTTAGAAAAAGATGAAGTGAGACGTTTAATTACTGAAGATAAAGTAAGACCTGATGGACGTCGTATTGATGAAGTGAGACCATTAAATGCTCAAGTGGATTTATTACCGAGAGTTCATGGTTCGGCGTTATTTACACGTGGTGAAACACAAGTTTTATCGGCTTGTACTTTAGGAGCTTTAGGTGAACATCAAAAAATTGATGGTTTAGGTTTAGAAGACCAAAAGAGATTTATGCATCATTATAACTTCCCACCATATTCAGTTGGTGAAACTGGAAGAATGGGTGCGCCTGGACGTCGTGAAATTGGACACGGTGCATTAGGTGAAAGAGCATTAGCTCAAGTCATTCCTAGTGAAGATGAATTCCCATATACAATTCGTGTTGTTTCTGAAGTTTTGGAATCAAATGGTTCTTCTTCACAAGCATCTATTTGTGCATCATCAATGGCATTAATGGCAGCTGGTGTACCAATTTCTAACCCAGTGAGTGGGGTAGCTATGGGACTTGTGAAAAAAGGTGAAGATTATACAATCTTAACTGATATTCAAGGTATGGAAGATCATTTAGGTGATATGGATTTTAAAGTTGCAGGTACTCATAAAGGAATCTGTGCTTTACAAATGGATATTAAAATTGATGGAATTACAAAAGAAATTTTAGAAGAAGCATTAGCTCAAGCAAAAGTTGGACGTCAACAAATTATGGATTGTATGTTAGGGGCTATTGAATCACCTAGAGAACAATTAAGTCCATATGCACCAAAAGTTTATATGATGAGAATTGAACCAGAACAAATTAAGGATGTTATTGGTGCTGGTGGAAAAACAATTAATGAAATTATTGAAAAATCTCATGATGTTAAAATTGATATTGAACAAGATGGTCGTGTGACAATTTATCATTATGATCAAGAAGCTATTGATATTGCAGCAAGACTTATTGAAAACATTGTAAGAAAAGCTGAGGTTGGAGAAATCTATGATGGTAAAGTTGTCAGAGTAGATGATAAGTTTGCTTTTGTAGAATTATTTGAAGGTACAAATGGCTTCTTACATGTTGGTGATGTTGCTCATGAAAGAATTAATAAAGTTTCAGATGTCTTAAAATTAGGTGATATTGTGAAAGTGAAAGTCACTAAGATTACTGATAAAGGTGTCAATGTTTCACGCAAGGCTTTACTTCCAAAACCAATTGTTCAAAAAGAAGAAAAAGCAGATGAATAAAATAATCTTGGCATCAACTTCGCCAAGACGTAAAGAACTTTTAGAAAGAGAAGGCGTCGATTTTATAGTCGATGCCTCTTTTATCGATGAAGTCATGGATGAAACATTAGACATTGAAACAAAATTAACAAAACTTGCAACACAAAAAGCATTACCTATTCATGAGAAATATCCAGATGATATTGTGATTGGTGCAGATACAGTTGTTTATCTTGATGGACATATCATTGGTAAAGCAAAAGACGAAAGACATGCGAGAGAAATTTTAACAAGTCTTTCTAATCGAGAACACGAAGTTTATACCGGTGTTGCTATTTATATTCAAGAAACACTATATACATTTTGTGAGAAAACCATTGTATGTTTTAAAGATATTAGTAATATGATTGATGATTATATTAAAAGTGGAGAATGGATTGGAAAAGCTGGTGCTTATGGTATTCAAGGTCCTGCAGATTGTTTTGTATCAAGGGTTGATGGTGATATTGATAGTGTAATTGGTTTACCGGTTCGCAAGGTTTTAGATGTTATCAAAAATGAAGTGTTATTTTCAGATAATGACAGTTGCATTGGTTAAAAATATTCTTAGCGGATTATATGATACAGAGTTTTAATATTTTTATAAAAATCATATTTATTCTACTTAAAAATATTGTCAAATTTTTGATTAATCCACAATTTTCACTTGATGGTTAATCAATTAAACATTTAGGAATTTTAAAAATGTAAACGGTTTAAATTTTCTATTGTACTCTTGTTTATTTTTTATTATAATAATTTAGAGAGTGAAAATGGAGGAGTAAATCATATGGAAAAACAAGTCAAAAGAATAGCGTTACTATCTGGTGGTGGAGATTGTCCAGGGTTAAATGCTGTCATTAGAACAATTACAAAAACAGCTATTCGTAAATATGGTTGGGAAGTTATTGGTTATGTCTATGGGTATCGTGGGTTATATAATAACAACTATATTGAATTAACTGAAGAAAAAGTAGAAGACATTTATAAAGAAGGTGGAACTATTTTATATAG
>CALDMQ010000051.1 GCA_937917505.1 uncultured Erysipelotrichaceae bacterium
TCTATGTATTTATCTATTTATACGACACTTGTGACTTTTTTTATAGAAGGAAACTTTGATTTAAAGAATACTTTAAACTTTCGTTTGAATATTTGGATTGTATCTTTAATTATTTTTTCTTTATCCTTAGCATTTCGTATTTATGTTGTAGCTTTGTTGTAATATTGGTATAATAAATAATGGTGATAACGATGAAGAATAATGATGCTTTGAAAGCATATAAGCAATATTTGGTTGTTGAAAAGGGATTAAGACCTTCAACAATTGAAAGTTATATGCGTGATTTAAAACAATTTATAGATGTAATAGAAAAAGAATATCAAGTTTCTCAAGTCGAAAATATTCAAAAAGATTATATCTATCAATATTTAAAATCACTTCATCATTCATTAAAAGAAAGAACAAGACAAAGACATATGGTATCTTTAAGACAATTCTATATATTTTTAGTTAAAGAAAAAATTGTTAAAAAAAATATAATGAGTTCTTTTGAAATAGAAAAAAAAGGCTGGATAATAAAGATATATATCCAAAAGCTATGTTAGATTCTATAGAAATTGTAGACGCTATATCATCGCGTAATCGTTGTATGGTGGAATTGTTATATGCTTCAGGATTACGTGTGTCTGAATTATGTCATTTAACGTTATATGATATCAATTTAAATAAAAGGTTTGTAAAATGTCTTGGGAAAGGTAATAAAGAAAGAACAGTTCCTATTAATAGTTTTGTTTGTGATTTATTAAGAGATTATATTGAACATTATCGTAATGAGTTTATTCAAGATATCACGACAAATTATCTTTTTTTAACAAAAAATGGGAAAGTTATAGAAAGAGATAATTTTTATCATATTTTACAAATGCTTGTTTTCAAAAGTCCTTTAAAAAAACATGTTACCCCTCATACGTTAAGACATACTTTTGCAACACATTTATTAGAAAACGATGCTGATATAAGAGCAATTCAAGAAATGTTAGGACATAGTGATATCGCTACAACAACGATTTATACTCATGTTACGCAAAAAAAGATGATGAATGAATATATGAGAGCACATCCTAGAAATAAAAAGAAAGGTTGAGAATTATGAAAAAATATAAACGTATTTTTGTAATTGTATTAGATTCACTGGGTGTTGGTGAAGCAGTAGATGCAAAGGAATTTAATGATGAAGGAGCCAATACATTAGGACATATTTGTGAGAAAGTAGGGGGACTTGATGTTCCTACGTTAGAAAAGCTTAATTTAGGCTCTATTGGGCATTTTAAAGGTATTCAGGTATCAAATACCCCATTAGCTTATACAGCACGTTTAGAAGAAATATCACGTGGAAAAGATACAATGACAGGTCATTGGGAAATGATGGGCCTAGAAGTTACTAAACCATTTATCACTTTTACAGAAACTGGATTTCCTCGTGAATTTATTCAACTATTTGAAGAAAAAACAGGAAGAAAATGTGTTGGGAATTATGCTGAAAGTGGAACAAAGATTTTAGATGATTGGGGAGAGCATCAAATGAAAACAGGAGATTGGATTGTTTATACATCTGCTGATTCTGTATTTCAAGTTGCAGCTCATGAAGAAATTATCCCCCTAGAAGAATTATATACAGCTTGTGATATTGCAAGAGAACTTGCTATGAAAGATGAATGGAAAGTAGGAAGAGTGATTGCTAGACCATACATTGGAGAAGGGAAAGGTCATTTTACGCGTACTGCTAATCGTCATGATTTAGCTATAGAACCTTTTGATAGAACTGTTTTAAATGAACTAAAAGATAATCATTACGATGTCATTGGGATAGGTAAAATACCAGATATTTTTGTTAATCAAGGAATTACAAAGAAAGTGAAAACTGTATCAAACGAAGATGGTATGAATAAAACTATTGAATTAGCAAAAACTCATTCAATTAATGGATTGATTTTCACAAATTTAGTTGATTTCGATGCACTTTTTGGGCATAGAAGAAACCTGGAAGGATACGGACAAGCAATTTGTAATTTCGATAAACAATTAAAAGAATTATTAGAATACATAACAAGTGATGATTTACTAATTATTACAGCTGATCATGGTAATGATCCGACTTATAAAGGCACAGACCATACGAGAGAAAACGTTCCATTGATTATTTATAATCCTGAATTTAAAGAATCTCAATATTTAGGTTTGTTAAGGAGTTTTGCAGTGATTGGTGCAACTGTCGCAGACAATTTTGAAGTAAAAATGCCATCTATCGGTCAATCTTTACTTGATCAATTAATTTAAATGGAGGATGTTATGGAAAAAACAAGAAAAAGAATTCTACTCATATTTAGTGCTCTACTTATAGGAAGTTTATTATATATATTTGGAATATCATTAACTGAAAGTATAGTACCAACAATTGTTTATTATGTGATAGCTTTGTTGTTATATATATCTGCATTCTTATCTATCTATCACCATTATAAGCGAGAAAAAGTGTCTATAGATATCTATATCATGTGTTTAACTGTATTTCTTATCATCTTAACAACTTATGTTACATTATCAAAAATATTATAATATTCACATAATATACATTATGCGAAGTTGTATATACATACTAAAAAAGAGAGTATCTACGATATCCTC
>CALDMQ010000052.1 GCA_937917505.1 uncultured Erysipelotrichaceae bacterium
TTGTTTACTACGTCCTTTATCTACCCGATAAAAACGTTCAAACACACGACCTTGATCAGCCAAAGGAATTCCAATACCTGTATCTCTTACTATTACACGAATTGCATTTCCTTCTTCTTTCACCTCAACAAAAACATCTCCATTATCTTTATTATATTTAATAGCATTTCCAATTAAATTATTAAACAATGTAAACATCTGTTGGTGATTTCCAATATACGAAATATCTTCAAAATCATAATGAACTTTAATATGATGTTTCAACATTTCAGCTTGATAACTTTCTAAAACTTCCTCAACAATACCTTTGACTTTCAATGGCATCATTTCTACTTTAATATCCATATTTTCAATACGTGATAGCATCAAAATATCATTAATCAAAGTAGACATATTATTCACTTCATCTTGAATCTTATTTAACATCACATTCTTTTGGTTTTCATCTTGAATATATCCTTGTGCCAACAAATCACTATACCCTTTAATAGAAGTCATTGGTGTTTTTAATTCATGAGATACATTAGAAAAGAATTCACTTCTCATTTTCTCTGCACGTTTACTTGCGGTAATATCCACAAATAATAAGATTGTTCCTAAATTCACACGAGAAATATAACAAGCATAAATGCTATGATTGATTTTCATCTCTACTTTCTGATTTACAACATTATTTTTTAAAGCATGAATTAAGTCAGGATAATATAAATAATCAAAAATACAATCTTTTATATGAATATCTCCCAAAATACGAATAGCTTGAGAATTGATACTTAAGACTTGATTATTTTCATCTAATAAAACAAAACCTTCATTCATCTGCTTTAAAATTTCTTCTATTTTTGTTTGTTCTAATTTCACTTCACGCATAGACTTACGTAAACGATGTGATAAATTACGAATAGTATCAACAATTGTATTAAATTCTTGATAATCATATGTTTTTAAATCAAAACGAAAATCATCACTCATATGATCTAAACCTTCACTAATTTCTACCATTGGTTTACTAATACGATAGGCAAGGCTACGTGATAAAATACACGCTATAGCAAAAGATATGATTGCACTGATTGATAAACCAGGTATTAAAGCAGGTATGTTTTGTAAAAGACCATGATAATGAATAGATAATCTTAATATATATTGTTCGTTATAATATGTGACATAGAGAAGATTTTCTCCTGTAGTTTCTGATTTTCTTGTCGCGTAGCCTTGTTTTTCTCGGATTGCTTGTTGGACTTCTTCACGATGTAAATGATTTTCTGATACTGTTGATTCATATGTATCAGCAACAACATTTCCTTGTTTATCAATAATACTTATACGTGTTTCATCAGAATAAGCTAAAGGATTTAATTTTTGAATTTGGGGTTTTAATTCTTGATTATAATCTAAAGCATAATCAATTAATTTTAATGAGTAAAGCATATCTTGTTTAGTTGTATCTAATAAACTGTTAGATATTAACATTGATGATAAAAAACTACTAATTAACAAAGCTACAACAAGGATAGTAATGAAATAACGGAGGATAGATTTAGTCATCTTGATCCTCCTTTTCTACAAAACGATAGCCTACTGAACGAATTGTTTTAATATACTTTTCTCCATCATCATTTAACTTCTTTCTAAGTGATCGTATATGGACATCTAATGCACGTGATTCACCAATAAAATCATATCCCCATATAGTATTTAATAATTCATCACGTTCTACAACTCTTTCCTTATTTTCTATTAAGTACACTAATAATTGATATTCTTTATGCGTTAAATCTATAACTTTTTTATTCAATTGAATTGTATGTGTAGATTTATCAATAGAAAGTGTTGGTGTTTTTAATGCTTTATTTTTAGGTTGAACACGTCTTAGTAACGTACGCACTCTTGCACATAACTCAAGAACTCCAAATGGTTTCGTCATATAATCATCACTACCACTATCTAAACCATGAATTTTGTCAATCTCTGTATCTTTAGCACTTAAAATAAGAATAGGCATGTGTTGATTTGTTTCTCTTACTTTTTTAACCGCAGTAATCCCGTCCATTTGTGGTAACATAACATCAAAGATTGCCATATCTGGAGCATCTTCTTTAATATCAATCACTGCATCAATCGCATTATCATAAAGTTTAACTTGATAACCATTAGATTCAAGTGCAAGCTTAACAATCTCTTGAATATTTTCATCGTCTTCAATAACGAATATGCGTTCGTTCATCGTGTTCCCTCCTTAGATCAGTCTATGATCATTCACCGTACCTTGTTGATGATATTCTAACCATTCACAAATATTAACCGCATGATCTCCAATTCTTTCAAAGTATTTTGCAATCATTAAGAAATCAATGCAATAATCCATTTGTTCATGATTTTCTCTAATAATTTCCATAACTTCCTGTTTCACTTCTTCAAAAAGACCATCGATTGTATCATCCATGATTTTAACTTCCTTAGCACTTTCTAGATCTTTTTGAATAAATGCTGTAATTGCAAGGCGAACCATTTCTCTTGTTTTTTTAGCCATTGCTGGAATATGTTCTACTGTACGATAGATATGTTCACCTTCTAAATTTAAAATAATTTCTGCAATATCAGCTGCCTGATCGCCAATTCTTTCTAAATCTGTTACAACTTTTAAAGCTGCAGTGACATTTCTTAAATCTGTTGCGATAGGTTGTTGTTGAAGAATAAGACGGAATGATCTTGATTCAACATTTCTTTCCATATCATTAATTAAACGGTCATTTGTTATGATTTCTCTTGCAAGATTTTTATCTTGATTTTTAAAAGCATCTATTGTATTTTCTAGTGCTGTTTCTACAAGATGTCCCATCTTGGTTAAATCTAAATTTAATTTGTTTAATTCTTCATCAAATTTTCTTCTCATCATCTTTCTCCCTTATTATAATCTATATTTATATATCTGCCAATCTTTTATCCAAAACGTCCAGTAATATAATCTTCTGTTCTTTGATCTTTAGGCATCGAGAATAAATCTTTTGTTTTTCCGTATTCTACCATTTCTCCAACTAAGAAGAACGCTGTGTTATCTGCAATACGAGAGGCTTGTTGCATATTATGTGTGACAATAGCAATGGTATATTTTTCTTTTAATTCCATTAAAAGTTCTTCAATTTTTAATGTAGAAATTGGATCCAATGCACTTGTAGGTTCATCTAATAAAATAACATCAGGTTCTACTGCTAAACATCTTGCGATACATAAACGTTGTTGCTGTCCTCCTGATAGTCCTAAGGCTGATGTGTGTAAACGATCAGCAACTTCATCATATAAAGCAGCAGCTTTTAAACTATCTTCTACGATTTTATCTAATTGTTTTTTATTTTTTATACCATGTATTCTAGGACCATAAGCTATGTTGTCATAAATGCTCATTGGAAAGGGGTTGGGTTGTTGAAAGACCATACCTACTTTTTTTCTTAATACTGTTGTATCCACACGTGAATCATAGATATTTTCTTCATCAAGTGTAATTGTTCCTTCGATTTTAACATTTTTTACATAATCATTCATTCTATTTAATGTTTTTAGGAATGTTGATTTTCCACAACCTGAAGGACCAATGAATGCTGTGATTTTATTCTTTT
>CALDMQ010000053.1 GCA_937917505.1 uncultured Erysipelotrichaceae bacterium
GGAGATATTATAGAAGTCCTCAAAAATCATATGGTTATGGTTTCTTTATCAGGGTTAAATATCAAGCTTCACGAAGATGAAGTTATGTTTATGCACCCAAAAACAAAAGTGAAAAAAATTAAAAGGGCAAATGTTAAAAAATCAACAGCAAATAAAACAGGAACTTATGAAATTAATGTAATTGGTAAAAGATATGAAGAAGCTATGGCATTGGTAGATAAATTCTTAGACGATGCTTTGGTTTTAGGATATCCGCATGTGCGTATTGTACATGGTATGGGAACTGGTGTTTTACGTAAAGGTATTCGTCAAATGTTAGATAAAAATAAGAATATTGTCTCTTATAGAGATGGTGGACCTAATGAAGGTGGATTAGGTGCAACTTTAGCTTACTTTAAAGAATGAACCAATTAATTAAAGATAAACTTTCTTTATTACCATCTTCACCTGGATGTTATTTAATGAAAAATAAAGAAGGAACTATTATTTATGTAGGAAAAGCGAAGAAATTAAAAAATCGTGTTCATTCTTATTTTGTTGGTGTACATAATTATAAAACGACAAAATTAGTGAGCGAAATTGTAGATTTTGATTATATTGTGACAGATAGTGAAAAAGAAGCTTTATTATTAGAAATCAATCTGATTAAAGATTATTCACCACAATATAATATTATGTTTATGGATAATACATATTATCCTTATATTCAAATGACAAATGAAGAACATCCACGATTGAAAATTGTTCGTAACGCCAAAGAAAAGAAAGCCAAACATTTTGGGCCATTTCCTGATGCAACAGCCGCAAGAGAAACATATAAATTATTAAATCGTCTTTATCCATTAAGAAAATGTAATCATATACCTAAAAAAACATGTTTATATTATTCGCTTGGTCAATGCCTAGCACCATGTATTCAAAACGTTGATCAAGAAGCGTATGTCACTATGAAAAAAGAAATCATAAAACTTCTAAATGGTGATATTAAAGACAAAGTCAATGAATTAACGATTAAAATGCAACAAGCAAGTGAAGAATTGAATTTTGAACAAGCTAAAGAATATCGTGATTTAATTTCTCATATTCAATATGTCACAGCAAAGCAACATGTTCAATTTAATGACCAAGTTGATAGAGATATTTTGGGTTATTATGTGGATCATGGTTACTTAAGTATTCAACTATTCTTTATGCGTAATGGGAAACTTTTATCAAGAGATTTAAATTTAGTGCCTATTAGTGATAATGTTCAAGATGATTTACAACAATTTATTGTAACGTTTTATCAAAGTAATACTTTACCTAGAGAACTTTTATTGCCTGTAGATGTAGATGAAACATTATTAAATGAAATCTTAGAATGTAAGATTATAAAACCAATGCGTGGAAATAAACTTTCACTTGTTCAAATGGCGAATGAAAATGCAAAAGAATCTTTACAAAAGAAGTTCGAATTGATTCAAAAAAACGAAGCCTCAACAATCGGTGCAATTAAACAGTTGGGTGAACTTTTAAATATCAATACACCTCATGTTATTGAATTATTTGATAACTCAAATATTCAAGGGGCATATGCTGTAGCAGGTATGGTTTGTTTTAAAGATGGTGTTCCATCCAAAAAAGATTATCGTAAATATCGCATAAAAACAGTTGAAGGACCTGATGATTATGCAAGTATGCGTGAAGTTATTTATCGAAGATATTATCGTATACTCATGGAAGGATTGAACCCGCCAGACATGATTTTAGTTGATGGTGGTATGGGACAAATTAAAGTTGCTAAAGAAGTGATTGATTCATTAAATATGCATATCAAAGTATGTGGCCTTGCAAAAGATGATAAACACTCTACAGCAATGTTATTAGATGATGAAGGGAATATTGTTCCTATACATCCTAAAAGCGAATTATTCTTTTTACTAACTCGTATGCAAGATGAAGTTCATCGTTATGCAATTAGTTTTCATAAAAATGTACGTTCTAAATCTTTGTTTGCTTCTTTATTAGATCGTGTTGAAGGGATTGGTCCAAAACGACGTCAACAGCTTCTTCGTCATTTTAAAAGTGTCAAGAAAATGAAAGAGGCTTCGCTTGAAGAACTTTCTGAGATACTACCTGAAAAAGTTGCTCAAGAATTATATGATGTCTTGCATGAATAGAACATCTTTATAATTTAAGCATATGTTAAATAAGGGAGGTATATGATGCATTCCTTATTAACAAAAAGAGAAAAAGAAATCTTTCATTTATTAGTAAAAAACCTTTCAACAAAAGAGATTGCTACTTATTTATGTATTAGTGAAAAAACAGTACGTAATCATATTTCCAATGTGATTCAAAAACTTGGTGTGGATTCACGAATACAAGCAGTTTTAGAGTTAATTAAAATGAAAGAAATAGATTTATGATTGTTTTTGGAATTAAAAAGTATTACTCCAATAAGGGGAGTAATACTTTTTTAGCGTGTTTTTATAAGTTGCATTGCTAATTCTTTAAGTTCTTTTCTATTTTCATCAGACAATGAAGAGCGAATCGTGATGTGTTGATCGATAACTGTCATGTTTTTAAATGTATCAACAATTCCTTTCATTGTTTTATATGCACTAGGGGCCCATGATCCATTTTCAATAAAAGCAACTGTTCTATTTTGATAATTTTTTGATTTTAAATGTGATAAGAATTCTTCCATAGGTGTAAATACCCCTCCATCATAAGATGAAGCTACAAGAACAAGATGGCTATATCTAAATGCATCCTCAACTGCTTCAGCCTGATCAACTCTTGATAAATCACTAATAACAACCTGAGTTTGTGTTTCTTTTATCATTTCAGCAAGTTCTTTAGCTGCTTGTTCACTATATCCGTGGATAGAAGCATAAGCAATAAAGACACCTTGATCTTCAGGTTGATAAGAACTCCAAATCATATATTTATTTATATAATATGGTAAATTTTCTTTTAAAATAGGACCGTGTAAAGGACAAATTGTTTGAATATCTAAAGAAGATACTTTTTTAAGTAATGCTTGAACTTGTAAACCATATTTACCAACGATATTAAAATAATATCTTCGTGCTTCGCATGCCCAATCTTCATCACAATCTAATGCTCCAAATTTCCCAAAGGCATCTGCTGAAAATAATATTTTTTCTTGTTCTTCGTATGTAACCATGACCTCAGGCCAATGAACCATTGGTGCCATGATGAATCTCAATGTATGATGACCTAATTCTAACGTATCATTTTCTTTGACGGTTATTTTTCTTTCTTCAAAAGAAAAATTTCTAAAAAATTGTTCCATCATTGTAAAAGTTTTAACATTTCCGACCACTTTCATTTTTGGATATAATTCACAGAGTGCTTGGATATTAGCTCCGTGATCAGGTTCCATATGCGATACAACTAAATAATCTGGTTGACGTTTTTGTAAGACATTTTCAATATTTGATAACCATTCATCTCTAGCTCTTTTATCTACTGTATCCATGATTGCAATTTTATCATCTAAAATTACGTAAGAATTATATGAAACACCATTTGGTATGATATATTGGCTTTCAAATAAATCCAAAGATTTGTCATTAACACCTACATATTTTATATTTTTGTTCATCATTTTTACCTCCATATTTCTATTCTACACATTTTTCTTATGTAAGCAAATGATTTGTAAAAATATTTT
>CALDMQ010000054.1 GCA_937917505.1 uncultured Erysipelotrichaceae bacterium
AACGTGTAGATAACAAACATTTTTTAAAAGCTTGTCATATGAATAAAACACTGGTATACTTGTTTGTTTGGGTGGTAGGATATCAGATGATGAATTGATAAGTTTGATTCAAAAGAGTTATGAACTTACAAAATAAAAAGAAGCAAGGCTTCCTTATTTGTCTAATGATTCTCGGATAAAATCATTTAATGCATAATAATTAAGCGCTCCTTCTTTTTTATTTACAACTTTACCATCTTTGACAATGATTGTTGCTGGATAAGTGATATGAATATTAAGTGTTTTTTCTACATAACTTTCAAATTTATCATCTTCACTAGAATCAAGGTAATAAAGTGGAGTAGAACGATTTTTTGTTGTGAATTTTTGCATCACATTTTGGAAACCTTGCATAGTTGCATTAGTAGAATCACCTAATACAATAGCAAAATCTTCTTTAGTATTCACCATTTCTGTTAATTTTGTTTTACTAATTGTTGTATAGTCTTTAAATGTCATTTGGCGATAAACAAATAATCCTAAAAAAACAACAATCACTAAACCAAAGACACTAAGTTCCTTTGCAAACTTTTTTATAAATTCCATTGTAGAACCTCCTAATGACATCATTTTATCAAAATACAGGACATAAAACAATAAGAATATTATGTGAAAGTCTTGGTATAGAAAGGAGAGTTTGTTATAATGTATGTAGGAGGAGAGTATAATGAAAAAAGAAGTAAAAACTGATTTAGCACCAGGAGCAATTGGGCCTTATAGTCAAGGGATAGATGTTGGAAATATGATCTTCTTCTCAGGACAACTTCCTATTGATTCACAAACAGGAACAATGCCTGAAGGTATTGAAGCTCAGACAACTCAATCGTTAAATAATGTTAAAGGATTATTAGAAAGTCAAGGATTAGATTTATCAAACGTTGTCAAAACAACAGTCTTTTTAAATGACATGAATGATTTTGTGAAAATGAACGAAGTATATGCACAATACTTTACACAACCATATCCTGCACGTAGTGCAGTAGAAGTTGCTCGTTTACCAAAAGATGCGCTTATTGAGATTGAAGTTATTGCGTTGAAATAAAGAAGAAATTCTTTTGATGATAAAATATGATTATAGTTTTTTAAGATTATATTTTGCAGATGGACATTGTGAATTTAAAGATGAGGATATTAAACATTACATAGTTAAACAAAACACAGGCTATAAAAATCCAGTTTATATGTATAAACAATGGTTATATCCAACAGGTGATTATCATTATAGAGATTGTCTTTGGATACAATTGAATTGTTTTGAGGAATATCTATTGGTAATGAAATCTTTGATTAGTGATGAACAGATGAGGTTAAGAATTAAAAAATTATACTTAAATCATATTGAAAAGAAATTCATTCAAAATCATTTTTAAAATGAATAAACAAACAAAGAGCAGAAATGCTCTTTTTGTTTGAACTATGTCTAAAATAAGCATAATAAACATATGTTAAGATAAGGGGGAACACCTATGTTTATTGTGAATTTTGTTTTTGATGATGAAGAACTTTTAGAACCTTATGAATGGCAAGAAGATGACACATACAAGGAATTTTATTATTTTCCTATCTATCGTGTAAGCTAAGATGTTTTACATGATTTTA
>CALDMQ010000055.1 GCA_937917505.1 uncultured Erysipelotrichaceae bacterium
AGGAATGTTATGTTCTGCTAGAGAACTAAATTTACCAAATGCACCACAAAAAAGAGGTATATTGGTTTTAAATAAAGATGAATATCAAATTGGAAAATCATTTTTCAAATAAGGAGGGATAGTAATGTTTAAGAAATTTTTTTTAAGAGATGACGAAGAAGATGAGGTTTATGAAACAGTTGATCCTGTTTTAGAACAAAGACGTAAAGAAAAATTCAGTACACCACTTATTTATAACGATGATGAAATTGTAGAAGAAAAGAAACCAGAAGTGAAGAAAACTTCTGTTAAAAAATCTCAACCATTAGAAACAAATTATCGTATGAGTGAAATCATTTCACCGATGTCTGGTGTTAAGAAAAAATATGAACCAGAAATCAAACCAAAACAACATAAAAAAGTAAAAATAAAAACAAATAGTGATGAATTAATTCCTATTATCAGTCCGTTTTATGGACCATCAGATGCGCTTGAAGAGGAAGTTGTTGAAAAAGAAGATTTGAATGTTGTACCAGAAGAACCTAGTGTTGAAAAGAATTTAAGAAATATTGCAAATATTGTGAAAGAAGAACAAGATCAATTAAAGATTATTGAACAGCGTACAGGTGAATTTAAACTTGATTTTCATAGTAACAATGAAGACTCTCTTATTGATGAAATTGATGATTCAATGAGTTTAGATGAACTTATGAGTTTATATGAAAAAAAATTTAAGGATTAAGTATGGAAATTGGAGTAGATATCGTTGATCTTAGACGTTTCGATTTAGAGAATACCCATTTTATTCAAAGGGTTTTAACTATTAAGGAATATGAATTCTATTCAAGTTTACAAAACTTAAAACGTCAAAGAGAATACTTAGGTGGCCGTTTTGCTGGGAAAGAAGCTTATATGAAAGCATGTCATCAAGGATTAGGAAGTTTATCTTTTCAAGATATAGAGATTTTAAATGATAAAGATGGTGCTCCTTATTTGAATGATGAATATGCTAAAATATCTATTTCTCATGAAGATGATTATGCGATTGCATTTGTTATGAAAGAAAAGTGATTGATTTCACTTTTTTATTTTATGTTTTTTCTTATGTTTCAATACTTTTTTTAAGAAAAACACTTACTTTTCTCATGAAATCTGTCAAATTTCTTTAAAAATCATTAAAAAATTAAGAAAATGAGATATTTTGTGTTTTTATCACTCTTTGTATATACTGCAAATGAGGAGGGATAAAATGTTTAATGAAATTATTTTAATTGGTAAACTTGTGAATAAGCCACAAATTAAAGAAACACAACAAGGTACAAAATTAGCAACTATTGTCTTGCAGATAGAAAGACCTTATCGTAATAATCTCGGCATAAGAGATAGTGATTTTATCAATTGTGTTTTATGGCGTGGTATCGCAAGTCAAGTTATTGATACTTGTGAAGTCGGCGATTTTCTAGGTATCAAAGGAAGGCTTCAATCAAAAACATATGAAAATGGAGAAAATCAAACAATCACTGTTTTAGAAGTGAAAGCAGAGCATGTTGAGTTTCTCAATAAATATTTAATAAAAAAGTAGTGTTTTACTACTTTTTTATTTCTTTTTTTATAAGAATTGTGTAAAATAGTTTAAGTAAATGATGAAAGGAGTTTATATCTATGAATATTGATCAATCACATATTAGAAATTTTTCTATCATAGCTCATATCGATCACGGGAAATCTGCTTTAGCTGATCGTCTTTTACAATTGACAGGAGCAGTTGCTGATACATCTTATTGACACACCGGGACATGTCGATTTTACGTATGAAGTTTCAAGATCACTTGCCGCTTGTGAAGGGGCTGTGTTAGTTGTCGATGCTGCACAAGGTGTTGAAGCTCAAACACTTGCTAATGTCTTTTTGGCATTAGATAATGATTTAGAAATCTTACCAGTTATCAATAAGATAGATTTACCAAGTGCTGATCCAGACCGGGTAATTCAAGAAATTGAAGATATTATTGGCTTACCTGCTGATGAAGCACCTCGCATCTCTGCAAAAACAGGATTAAATATTGCAGATGTTTTAGAAGATGTTGTGAAGATGGTACCAGCACCAAAGGGAAGTATTGACAATCCAACACAGGCATTGATATTTGATTCACTTTATGATAGTTATCGTGGTGTTATTGTTTTTGTCTGTGTTAAAGAAGGAGAAATTCGTGTTGGTGATCAAATTCAGTTTATGGCATCTGGAGCTATTTATGATGTTGTAGAGGTAGGGGTTAGAACACCAAAAGAAGTAAAAAAAGATAGACTTGTAACAGGTGAAGTTGGTTGGATAGCAGCATCTATTAAATCAATTCAAGATGTTCGTGTTGGTGATACAATCACAACTATACGCCACCAAGCAAGTGAGCCATTACCAGGATATCGTCAATTAAATCCAATGGGATATTGTGGATTGTATCCTGTAGATAATGCAAAGTACAAAGATTTAAG
Organism: uncultured Erysipelotrichaceae bacterium; assembly: GCA_937917505.1. Classification (GTDB taxonomy): domain Bacteria; phylum Bacillota_I; class Bacilli_A; order Erysipelotrichales; family Coprobacillaceae; genus CALDMQ01. Next base: position 2,467 of record CALDMQ010000055.1, read on the forward strand.
AGAAGCTTTAGAAAAAATGAAATTAAGTGATTCTTCATTGATATTTGAACCAGAAACATCTCAAGCTTTGGGGTTTGGTTTTCGTTGTGGATTCTTAGGTTTATTACATATGGATGTTATTGAAGAAAGACTTGAAAGAGAATTTGATCTTGAATTAATAGCAACTGCACCATCAGTAGTTTATCATTGTTATTTAACTGATGGAACGATGCAAACAATTGATAATCCTGCAGAATTACCATCCCCTCAACATATTGATCATATTGAAGAACCTTATGTAAAAGCTTCTATTATGACACCTCAAGAATTTGTTGGTCCAATTATGGAATTGTGTCAAGCAAAACGTGGAGAGTATTTAGATATTGAATATATTGATGATTTAAG
>CALDMQ010000056.1 GCA_937917505.1 uncultured Erysipelotrichaceae bacterium
AATTGATTCTAACATTTGTTCTTTTGGATCTTGTGGGAAATCAACACCAGCATGTTTTCTATATTCACCTTTATAGATTTCAACAACTTCCATTAAGTCTTCAGCAGTTAATTCAGTATCAAATTCAACACCTTTTTGTTCTTTAACTTTATCAAACATTCTTTCAAATGAACTTTTTGGGAAACCCATAACAACATCAGCAAACATTTGAATAAAGCGACGATAACTATCATAAACAAAACGAGGATTATGAGTTACTTCAGCAAATCCTTTTGCAACTTCATCATTTAACCCTAAGTTTAAGACAGTATCCATCATACCAGGCATAGAAGCTCTTGCTCCAGAACGAACAGATACTAATAATGGATTTTGAGAATCTCCCATTGTTTTTCCTGTGATTTTTTCAAGTTCAGCAAGTTTTTCGAATACTTGATTTTCGATTTCTTTAGAAATCACTTTTCCATCTTCGTAATATTTTGTACATGCTTCAGTTGTAACAGTAAAACCTTGAGGCACTGGCAAACCAATATTAGTCATTTCAGCTAAGTTAGCCCCCTTACCTCCAAGTAAGTTACGCATGTCTTTATTACCTTCACTAAATAAATAGACATATTTTGTCATTTCTATTTTCCTCCTTGTTAGTTCTTTGTATATTATACACTATGTTAGTGCTTACATTCAATACAAAATTTCACTTTAATTGTGAAAAAAAGAACAAAACATTTGATTATTTTGTTCTTTTAATTCATTTTTATTTGATTATATCTTACTTTTTAGATGCGTACTCTATTTTTATTTTTCTTTGTTTTATTTTCTTATTTTGACAATGTTTTAAGACTTTCTCACTCACTTGAGGCTTAATATCCACAAATGTTGTCTTTCTTTTGATTTCAATCTTCCCAATATCACTTTTTTTAATATGCGCAGTTGCTACTAAAAAATCAATAACATCAGTTACAGATATTTTATCCATCGAACCACAACTTAAAAATAAACTATCATAATTATTATGAACATTATCTTGATAATCAAAACCAATACGATCTTGATAAGCCATAGATAGTAATGTAGCCAATACATCTTGTCGCATAGATGAAGGAATATCTTTAATGATATCCACAAAGCGTTGATCTATCCCCTTTAACATTTCTTCTTGTATCTCAAATAATAATTCCCTTATTTTAGTTTCAAAAATATCATCTAAACTTGGAACTTCACATTTTTCAATATGACATTTCGTCTGTCTTTCAATCTTTTTCAAAAAATTCTTTTCTTGTTTTGTCACAATTGAATATGCTTCCCCTTTTTTATTGGCACGACCAGTTCTTCCGATACGATGAATATATAATTCTTCATCACTAGGCATTTCATAATTAATGACATGTGAAATATTATCTACATCAATTCCTCTTGCAGCAACATCAGTAGCAACTAAATATTGAATCGTTCCATCTTTAAAACGTTTTAATGTCTTCATTCTTTGTGTCTGACTTAAATCTCCATGCATTGCTTCTACATTGTAATGTTTTTGTTGCATAGAAGACACAACATCATCAACACTACGTTTTGTACGACAAAAAATAATTGTATTATCCATTTCTCTTGAATCTAAAATTCTACATAAGGTTTCAAATTTATGATGAGAACGTGATTCAAAATAAAACTGTCTCACTGTACTTGCTGTTAAAGTTTTTGCTTTAATCTGAATATGTTGATAATCATCTTGCATATAAAAACTTGCAATTTTTTTTATATCTGCAGGCATTGTTGCTGAAAAAAGAATTGTTTGTTTATCTTCAGGAGTCTTTTCTAAGATTGTTTCAATATCTTCAATAAATCCCATATTTAACATTTCATCTGCTTCATCAAGAACCATAAATTTTAAATCTTGTAATTTCAAAACTTTTCTTCGCATCAAATCCATCACTCGACCTGGTGTCCCAACAACAATATCCGCACCTTTTTTTAATGCTCGTATTTGTTTTTCAATCTCACTTCCACCATAAACACTTACAATATTTAAATTCGTATAATATCCGATGCGTTTCAATTCTTCTTCAATTTGCATTGCAAGTTCTCTGGTTGGAGAAAGAACTAAAGCTTGTGTTCGTTTGTCTTGTTTTTGTATTTCTGATAACAAAACACTTCCAAAAGCTAATGTTTTTCCTGTACCTGTTTGGGCTTGCCCTATTATATCTTTTCCTTTTAAAAGTAATGGAATAGACTTTTCTTGAATTGGCGAAGGATTTACATATCCCATTTTTTCTATTCCTTTTAAAACATCTTTTGATAATTTTAGTTCTTTAAATAATATACTCATAATTCTCCTCTTTCTTTGTCATGTGAGTGTAACACACTTTAGAATAAAAAGCAAACAAAAGAAAGCCATTATTTAGCTTTCTTTTGAGGGCTATTTAAACCGTAATGTGCTTCAAAAAAATCATATCCCGACTTCTCATTTTGAGAATAATATTCTTCAATCAATGGTTCTATATCTATAGAAACTTGCTTATTCTTTAAAATAAAATATGCAGTCTTCGAATCTTCACCAATTGAAATGCCTGATTTAATCTGAAAAGTTTCACCATCTCTAAAATGGAATGTATAAACAGGTAAATAAATGCGTCTCACACCACTATGATAAATAGGAAAAGTATCAAATTCTAAATGAATTTTTACAAAATCAATATCTTCATAATGATAAATTTTATTTCTTAAACGATAATCTTTATTTAAAACACCTTGTAACATTTGCCATCTTGATTGATATTTTCTATTGCAAATAGAAAGACCTTCATCAAATAATTCGATATAATTTTGACTACCTACACCCTTTGATACAATAATAAAACCAATAAATACACATATAAGAATTCCAATCACATAAGGCATTTGAGAAAAAGC
>CALDMQ010000057.1 GCA_937917505.1 uncultured Erysipelotrichaceae bacterium
TTACACATCGTCGTTGGTTAGCGTATTCTAATCCGGAATTATCAACTTTGTTAAATGAAACAATAGGTGATAGTTGGATGAAAAATCCTGAAGATTTAGAAAAGTTAATGGATTACGTTAATGATTCAATTGTCCAAGGTAAATTCTTAAACGTTAAGCAACAAAGGAAACAAGTTTTAGCAGATTACATTAAAGAACATAATGGTATTGATGTGAATGTGAACAGTATCTTTGATATTCAAGTAAAAAGATTACATGCATATAAACGTCAATTATTAAATATCATGCATGTGATTTACTTATATCAAGAAATGAAATCTAATCCAGAATTTAGAATTGTTCCAAGAACATTTATCTTTGGTGCAAAAGCAGCACCTGCTTATTACTTTGCGAAAAAGGTTATTAAGTTAATCAATAGTGTTGCAGATGTAGTGAATAATGATCCAGAAACAAATGAATTCTTAAAAGTTGTCTTTATTGAGAACTATGGTGTAACTATTGCGGAAAAGATTATGCCAGCAGCTGATGTTTCTGAACAAATCTCTACAGCAGGTAAAGAAGCAAGTGGTACTGGAAATATGAAATTTATGATGAACGGTGCTGTGACAGTTGGAACTTTAGATGGTGCGAATGTTGAAATTGCTGAACGTGTTGGTGATGATAATATTGTTATCTTTGGTTTGAAAGATAATGAAATTAATGATCTAAGACATAGTTATTACAATGCTTGGGATTACTATAATAATAATCCTTGCATTAAACGTGTTGTTGATTCATTAGTTGATGGAACATTCCATGAATCAAGAGAAGAATTTAGAATGATTTTTGATGAATTGATGAATAGAAATGATGAGTATTTCTTATTTGCAGATTTTGAAGCATATGTAGAAGCTCAAGAAAGAGTGGATGCTTTATATCAAGATCGTCAATTATGGGCTAAGATGTGTTTGGTTAATATTGCAAAATCTGGTTTCTTCTCATCTGACCGTACAATTGAAGATTATGTTAAAGATATTTGGAAATTAGAAAGAGTGAAACGATAAAGGAACGCGAAATGAATCGCCCTTGTCAAGTAGACAGATGAAATAATTAAAAATGTTTTTGATGAAGTTGTCGAAGAGAACAACTTCATTTTTCTCCCCTTCAAATCAAAGAGAAGAGATACAAGCATTATTAAATGTATAAGTTATACAGGCATAGAAATATGTCTGTATTTTTTAGAAATATCTTTATTGATTGTTTTGTGAAGATGAGTTGGTTTTTAAAGTTGTTTATGATATACTCATACTAGATGTGTGGGAAATATTTATTTGTCATGCTTTTTTGCGTTAATGAGGAAAGGAGTTATCATGGAAGAGAATGCTGTAAGAATGAAAGCATATGCTAAGAATTTCAGTGAAATTCATGTGTTTCTTTCTAAGGATTATTATAATGGAATAAGTAGTAAGTTTTATTTAAAAGATTTTGAAACAGATGAATTGGTATTACTTAGTGGTGATGCATTAGAAGAATCATCAATACCAGGTTTCCAAGAGTATGCTTTTCATGTATCTTATAAAATGGGAAGAATTTATCGCATTGTTGATGCATATGGATTGTCTTGTTTCTTGGATTTTTCAAGGTTATCAATGTGTTCATCTTTTGATGATTTGTATTATTATGATGGTAATGATTTAGGAAGTATGTATACAAAAGAAAAAACAATATTTAAAGTTTGGTCGCCTCTTTCTACAGGTGTTATTTTAAAATTAATGAAAGATGGGAAAACAAGTCTTTATCCAATGGAAAGAGAAGAAAAGGGCATTTATAAATGTGAAGTTGAAGGAGATTTAGAACTTTACAGTTATGTTTATTTAATTAGACATACAGATAGTTATCAAACATCATTAGATCCTTATGCTTATGCTTCTACATCTAATGAAAGAGCAAGTCTTGTTGTAGACATTGATAAATGTCCTATTGAAAAACATCAAATACCACCATTATTAAAGAAAACAGATGCAATCATTTATGAAGTCAATGTAAGAGATTTTTCAATTTCATCATCAAGTGGTATGAATAATAAAGGAAAGTTCTTAGCTTTTGCAGAACAATATACATCAACAGATAGTGGAAATCCTACAGGACTTGATTACTTAGCATGTCTAGGAATTACACATGTTCAAATAATGCCTATTAATGATTTTGCAACTGTTGATGAAAGTCACCCTCATGAACTTTATAATTGGGGATATGATCCAGCTCAATATAATGTGACAGAAGGAAGTTATGTGACTGATCCAAATGATGGATATAAACGTATTCAAGAAGCACAACGTATGGTTGAAGCATTACATACTCGCGGAATAAGAGTTATTTTTGATGTTGTTTATAACCATATGCATGATGTCAATAATAATGCTTTAGAAACAACTGTTCCTCATTATTTCTTTAGAAGATATGAAGATGGAACTTTGTCTAATGGTTCATGGTGTGGTAATGATTTGAATACGACAGGGAAGATGTGTCGAAAATATATTTTAGATATGTGTAAACGTTGGCAAGTGCTTTATGGTGCAGATGGATATCGTTTTGATCTGATGGGATTGATTGACCAAGATACAATAAAATTAGTTGATGCACAAGGAAAAGCCATTGATCCATCTTTTATGGTTTATGGAGAAGGCTGGGATATGGATACGGCAATTCCACCACATATTCGTTCAACTATGCAAAATCATGCATCGCTTTCACAAATCAGTTTCTTTAATGATTTCTTTAGAAACACAATGCGTGGAACAAATCAAAATGAAACAAAAGGTTATATATCTGGAGATACGTATAAAGTGAATGATGCAATGAAAGCTATGTGTCATTGTGATATGTTTACAAGCATTTCTCAGTCAATTAATTATGTCGAATGTCATGATAATGCAACTTGTTTTGATAAGTTAATGATATCTAACTATGATGAAGACGAAAATACAAGAAAAAGACGAGCAAAATTATTATTAGCTGTTGTGATATTATCACAAGGGATTCCATTTATTCATAGTGGGCAAGAATTTTTACGTACAAAAAATGGATTATCAAATACGTATAATGCAGGTGATCAAGTTAATGCATTGGATTGGAGTCGTAAGGATTTAGAGATTGATACTGTACAATTGGTACAATTTTTAATTCGTT
>CALDMQ010000058.1 GCA_937917505.1 uncultured Erysipelotrichaceae bacterium
TATTTTAAAAAAACCAATATTATGGAATGATGAAAAAGTTCAATTAATCTTTTTGATTTGTGTTAAAAGAGAAAATCACAAAGATTTAAGAATTCTATTTGAGTGTATATCTAAATTAATGATGAACGATCAAAGCATATCGGATATTATTTATAAACCAAATTATCAAATGCTGATTCAAAATATAGAGAGAATGTTAGGGTAGGAGGAAATTATGGAAAGAATAAGCGTTGAGTTAATTGCACATGCGGGCAATTCAAAATCTAGTTCTATGGAAGCTATAGAACTTGCAAGAGCAGGTCATATTTCAGAAGCTGACATAAAAATAAATGATGCATATGAAGAACTTGTTGTTGCTCAAAGATTGCAAACAAAATTATTAAAAAAAAGTAGCAAAGTTGATGATTTTTACCCTAATATGCTATTGGTCCATGCACAAGATCATTTAAGTGCTGCACAAACGCAATTAGAAATGTCTAAAGAAATCATTAATTTGCATGAACAAATTCAAGAAATTAAGAATTTTTTAGGAATGGAAAATTTTCATAGACAAAGAAATATACGAGTTCTTCTTGTATGTGGTCAAGGGATGTCAACAAGTCTTCTTGTTCAAAGTATATATCTTTATGCTCAAGAGGGAGATTATGTTGAATCTTCATCATTTGAAGAATTGGTGAGTGTTATTGAAGATTATGATGTCATTTTGCTTAGTCCTCAAATTCGATATAGAATGCCTATTGTTGAAAGAATGATTAATCCAAGAACACAAATCATTGGTTTAATGGACATGAAAAGTTATGGAAAATTAGATGGTGAGGCTATTTACCATCAAGCACAAGAATTATACAAAAAAATGAAATACTAACACGAAATTACGTTAATGTTAGAGAAATTGAATGTAAGGTAACTTTTCTTTTTTAGTTATATAATAAAATCATAAAGAAAAGGGAGGAAATGTATATGAACAAATTTACAGCACAATTAGAAAAAGTGCTTATGCCAATTGCAGAGAAAGTAGAACAAAACAGATACTTAAGTGCAATCCGTGAAGGATTTACAAGTATCATGCCATTTTTGATCATTGGATCTATTTTCTTATTATTATCAAATTTACCATCGGAAACATTAAATAATGCTTTAGGTAGTATTTTTGGGGCCGACAATATTGCAAAGTTAGGTTATTTACTAGAACCTACATTTAACATCATGGCTTTACTTGTTATTATTGGTATTGCTAAATCATTGTTGGATTATTATCGTATTAAAGATACAAGTGCATTAATATTACCAATTATTACATTCTTATTATTATGAAAAAATTCTAAAAAAAGAGAAACTGCTTAATTAAAAAGGAGACCAAAATTATATGAAAGTTTATGTCTTTGAAACAGAAAATGCATTAGATGCATTTGTAGGACAACATATTGTTGATTTTATCTCTAGTTATGAAAAACCAGTTATAGGATTTGCAACTGGTTCAACACCATTAGGAACTTATGATTATCTTATAGATGCTTATCAAAATAAAGGTGTAGATTTTTCAAAAGTCATTGCATTTAATTTAGATGAGTATGTTGGTGTTGAAAAATCACATCCAAGAAGTTTTGCAACTGCAATGAGAGATTATCTTTTTAGTAAGATTAATATTAAAGAAGAAAATATTCATGCATTGAATGGTTATGCTTCTGATATGGAAGAAGAATGTCGTAGATATGATCAGGATATTGAAAATAATCCTATTGATATTCAAATATTAGGTATTGGTATGGATGGACATATCGCGTATAACGAACCTGGTAGTCCTTTTGATGGTGGAAGTCATGTTGTGGATTTACATCAAGAATCTATTCAAAGCTCTTTAGATTATGGTTTTGATCGTATTGAAGATGTTCCAACGCAAGGTGTCACTCAAGGAATTGCGACAATCATGAAATCTCATCAACTTATTATGATGGCTAAAGGTGAGAAGAAAGCAAAACTTGTTGAAAGAATGCTAAAAGGAGAAGTGAGTGAAGATTTTCCGAGTTCTATTATTCAAAGACATGACAATGTGATTGTTGTTTTAGATCAAGGAGCTGCTCAATGTTTAAAGGAGGAAGATTATGAAAGGCGTTAAAATTGTAACTATAGGTGGAGGAAGTAGTTATACTCCTGAGTTAGTTGAAGGTTTTATCAAAAGATATGATGAATTACCAGTTAAAGAATTATGGTTAGTTGATATTGAAGAAGGAAAAGAAAAACTTGAAATTGTTGGTAATCTTGCAAAGCGTATGGTTAAAAAAGCAGGTGTAGATATTGATATTCATTTGACTTTAGATAGACGTGAAGCATTGAAAGATGCTGATTTTGTCACAACACAATTTAGAGTTGGACAGTTAGATGCCCGTGAAAAAGATGAACTTATTCCTTTAAAATATGGTGTTATTGGACAAGAAACAACAGGTGTAGGTGGGATG
>CALDMQ010000059.1 GCA_937917505.1 uncultured Erysipelotrichaceae bacterium
GCTCACAAGCTTTCTTCATTTCTTCATCAGTCGCATCAAGTTTTCCATATTTTAAGTTATCACGAATCGTTCCACCAAATAGCCATGTATCTTGCAAAACCATACCAAACAAACTTCTCAAATCACTACGTTTCATATTCGTAATATCACGACCATCAATAAAGATATGTCCATTATTTAATTCATAAAAACGCATTAACAATTTGACAATTGTTGTTTTTCCTGCACCTGTTGGTCCAACAATCGCTACAGATTGCCCAGCATGAACATGCATCGAGAAATCATGAATAATAGTTTTGTCAGAATTATACCCAAAATTCACATGATCAAATGTAACACTACCATCCATAGTTTTCACTTCATCAATTGAAACAAGATAATTTTCTTCTACTAATTCTTCTTCATCCAAAAATTCAAAAACACGTTCAGCTGCTGCTGCAGTTGATTGTAATTGATTCATAATTTGAGCAATTTGTGTAATTGGCTGATTGAATTGTCTTACATATTGAATAAAAGCTTGAATATCTCCAATAGAAATCATTTGTCCAGTTGCTAAAAAACCACCCAATAAACAAACACCTACATATCCAATATTTCCGACAAACCCTGTTAATGGTTGCATCAATCCTGAAAAGAATTGTGATTTCCATGCAGATTCGTATAATTCATCGTTATAAATTTCAAAACATTGAACAGAATCTTCTTCACCATTAAACGCTTTTACAACTTGATGAGCACCATACATTTCTTCAATATGTCCATTCACATTTCCCAGGCTTGATTGTTGTTGAATAAAATATCTTTGAGATTTTTTCATAATCAACGACATCAAAAACATAGAAACAGGTAAAACACATAAAGCAAGCAAAGTCATCATACCACTAATAGAAAGCATCATAATAAAAATACCAATAACTGTCACAATGGATGTAATAATTTGAGTCATGCTTGAATTTAAAGATTGTGATATCAAATCAACATCATTCGTCACACGAGATAAAATGTCTCCACTAGAATGTTTATCAAAATAATTCAATGGTAAACGATCCATTTTTTGTGCAATAGCTTTTCTAAAATCATAAGATACACGCTGTGAAATCCCACTTGTAATAAATCCCTGAATATAATTCAAAAATGCACTTAATAAATAAATAAATCCAAGAAATAGAAGAATTTGACCAATTGCAGTGAAATCAATTCCTCCAATATGTGCAACCTTTGCCATAATTCCTTCACTTAATTTATCTGTCGCCTTTGCTAAAATTTTAGGTCCAAAGATAGAAAATATAGTTGAACCTGTCGCAAAAATAAATATCAAAACAAACTTACCATAATAAGGTTTTAAATAAACAAAGAGTTTCTTTAAAGTTCCTTTAAAGTCCTTAGCTTTTTCATTTCCATGGTGTTTACCATGTCCCATCGATCCTCTAGGCATTGGCTAATTCCTCCTTTGAAAGTTGAGAGTAAGCAATTTCCTGATAAACTTGACAATCCTTCATCAATTCATCATGTGTTCCTTTTCCAACTATTTTTCCTTTATCTAATACAATAATTTGATCTGCGTCCATAATAGAAGCAATTCTTTGACCAACAATTAAAACTGTATTTTGTGTTTTCTTTGTTAGAATTGATAATTCTTTTCTTAAAATTGCATCTGTTTTAAAATCCAATGCAGAGAAACTATCATCAAAAATTAAGATTTCTGGTGTTTTTGTCCTCCTGAAACATTTGTTCCACCTTGAGAAATTTCTTCAGCTAACCCTTTTGGTTTTGCGTCTACAAACTCTTTTGCTTGAGCAATACGAATTACTTCATTTAATTCTTCATCAGTTGCTTCTTTAGCACCATATTTTAAGTTAGAACGAATTGTCCCCGAGAAAAGAACACCTTTTTGTGGCACAACACCAATACGTTCTCTTAAATCATGCTGGTTAACATTTCTAACATCAACCCCATCGACCATAACCTTTCCATCACTGACATCATAAAAACGAGGAATCAAATGAATTAACGTTGATTTACCTGAACCAGTTGAACCAATAAACGCTGTTGTTTGACCCGGTTTTGCTGTAAAGCTAATATGACTCAAAACAGCTTCATGAGCACCCGGATATTGAAAACTCACATCTTTAAATTCAACCAATCCTTTTTGAGTTTCATCAAAGTTTTCTGGAATTTGTGGGTCTTGTATACAAAGTTCTGTTGCTAAAACTTCATTCACACGATTAGCTGCTACTGAAGCACGAGGAATCATAATGAAAATCATCGCAATAAATAAGAACGACATCATAATGTGCATAGCATATTGAATAAATGCCATCATTTCTCCAATCGCAATATTTCCTAAATCAAGTTGCTTTGATCCTTCCCATACAATCAAAACAGTCGCAATATTCATTATAAACATCATAAGTGGCATAAGCGTTGACATTGCACGATTGACAAATAAATTAACTTTTGTTAAATCATCATTGGCTTTATCAAAACGTTCTTCACTATGTTGTTCATTACCAAATGCTCTAATAACAAGAACACCTGATAAATTTTCACGCATTGTTAAGTTCAATTTATCAATCAATGATTGAATAACTTTAAATTTTGGTAAAACAATTTTTATCATAATCACTAATACAATACAAATAACAAGTAAAATCATAAAAATAATCCATGTCATTGAAGTTGAATGTGTTAAAGCTTTATACAAAGCTCCCGCTCCCATCATTGGAGCAAACAATACAATACGAAGCATCATAATCATTAACATTTGCACTTGTGTAATATCGTTTGTTGTTCTCGTAATTAAAGATGCTGTAGAAAATTTATTAAACTCGCTATTAGAAAAACTTTCAACCTTTTCAAAAACCGCTTTCCTTAAGTTTCTTGCTAACCCTGAACCTACACGTGATGATAAATAAACTGCACACATAGCAGCTACTGTACCTATCAATGCAATACCTAACATTTTTAACCCAGCAATAAAAATATAATCATTTTGTACTTTTTCAATATCAGCACCTAGTGCTTGATATTCTGCTTTCACACCATTACCAGCTGCAATCATCATTGTTGATGTCCCCATTGTTTCCATTTGAGAATCTATTTGTTTTGTTATTGATGATTTTTGCTCTTCACTCATCATTGACAAGACTTGATAGACATCCATACCTGTTGGCAATTGTCCAAATTGTGCTTGAAATTCTTTTGAATTTAAATCCATATTATCTATCATACTCATGGCAAGCATTGGTTTTACTAAAATCTGTTCTAAATTTTTTGTTTCATCCTTTGTTAAATCTTTTAATAGATAAGCATTCTTCAATTTTGGAAAATCATTTTTAACACTTTGAGTTAAATCATCATGTTCCACATATTCATAACTTGATTCAACAATATTTTTATCATCTTGATTCACAAATATCATTAAATGATTATAAGTTTCTTCACTCAATACTTCTGATATTGGTCCATCAAAACCTCCTGCTTGAATACCATTAGTGACAATTTGACTCATATAATCCGGTAATGCTAATTCCGATTGAGATTGTATAAAAACAAATCCAATACAAAGAAGAATAGGTAACCAAAATTTATAAATATAACGACGTAGTTTTATCATTCTGTTTCCTCCTTGATATTCTTTTTCATTTTATTTATAACATTGAGAATTGTTTCTACTTCTTCTTCTGTTATATTCTTTGATAAACATTGATAATAATGAGTCAACTTCTTTTCTAGATTAACCACTACTTTTTGACCTTTCTTTGATAATCCGATCACAAAAATACGTTTATCATGTTCATCGGGTGTTCTTTCAATATATCCTGCATCTAATAAACGTTTAATTCTTACTGAAAGTGTTGCCTCGCTAATACGAAGCGCTGATGCTAGTTCTTTTTGATTCATTGTTTTCTCTTTAATTAAATACAAAAGTTTACCTTGTTCAAAGGTAAGTTCTGATAATTTTGAATGTACACACTGTTTATGAATCTTATGTAACGCATGTAATTCCTCAATAACATCCTCAAATGTATGTAGCATAACACCTCTCCTTTAACTGAGTATACGAAACATTATAGTTAGCGCACTAAGTGTTGTCAACAAAAAAAGGATATCAAAATGACATCCTCTATATTCCAAATAAAACCATCATCATAGACAGTAAGTTCATAGTCGAATGAGCTAATATTGGAACATAAATATTATTTCTTTTTTCATATAAATAGCTTAATACCATTCCCATAAACATATAAGCAAAAATCATAAACCACTCCGAATAATTACCACTTATAATAGCATTCATAATATGAATAAATCCAAAGATAAAACCTGATACTACATGGGCAAAATAAGCATTAACCTCATAACCATCCAAAAATCATACCTCTAAATAATAGCTCTTCAAATATTGGTGCTAAAATAACAGTCGTCAAAACCATTAATACTGGATAAGTATGAGCCATTGACTCAATCAATGCTTGATTTTCACTCATATCCTGAGAAACAAATACCATCGTAATCAACGACCCAAGAATATTAGCTGCAAACAACAAACCAGGGCCAATCAAAAAACCATATTTACAATGTTCTTTAACATCTCTAACAAAGTCTTTCCATTGCGAAAGCAAACTTTCTTTTAAAATAGACGCACCAAGTAAAACAAAAGCAAAATTTAAACAAACATTCAAAATAGCAGTTAAAGCAAGATTATCTACAGATAATGAAAACGTATTAACAACAAACATCAAAATAGCAGATCCAATCAAAGAACCACAAAAGAAATATAATGGTAAAATAACCAAAACCAACATCCACTTGGTTTGATTAGAAATCTTTCTCGTAAACATTAAGCATCTTCCCTATTTTCATCATTGAATTCCACAGTATTTTCTGTCATTTCAACAACTTCTTCTTGAACAGGCTCTTTTCCTTCACTACGGTTATTCCCATAGCGTTGATAAGCAATTTCTTCAAAAAGAATAGCACGACTTAATTCATATTGTGGATAGTAAGTGTAAATTCTAAAGAAACCACCTGCCAAAAGAACCAATGCATAACCAACAAATGGTAAAGAACCAACAAATCGTGTTAATAAATAAACAATTAAACCATCCAAGAGTGCCCATCCTAAAAATGAAATATCTAATTTAAACAAATCCATTTTATGTCCTTTCATAAAACGAAAAGATTCTTTAATAGCCAATCCATTTTTTATATGAAATCTCTCTAACAAATAAGGAACAGCAAAGAATAATAAAGAAATGTAATAAAATGATGCACCAGCAAAAACAGCTATCAAAAGAAAGACAAGCATCAATTCTGGAGCAAAAGTAAATAATGATAATAACATCGTTGCTGGATCTTCAGATACAAATTGAGACATATTATCAATTGACAAAACTACACTTCCCAATACCATTGAAAAAATAATTGATAAAACAACCACGATAAGAAACAAAATACCAAATTGTGCTAAAAAAGATAAAACATATGTAGGAAATAATTCTTTGAATCTCTTATACCCTACAAGTGCATCTTCATCACTTAATGTATGAGATGTATTTCTTACAATTTTCAACGCAGAAACAATATATCCGTGACTTATCGGCAAGAAAATAATCGCAATTAGCGAAACCAATAAAGTTGGAATATTTAAATTAGCTAAATATTCTCCCAAACATGTTATAAGCATAACAATAATTAAAATGCGGATGTACTGTGGTTTGCATGTTAAAAGCAATTGTTTTGCTTTTTCTTTAATATTACGTATATTCATATCACTCACTCCTTATTTTTATGTCATTATTATAACATATCATTTATCTAATGTCTAAACTTGTTTTAATCGCATCATTGACATCTTTCATCATTTCTTGAGTGAGAACACCTACTTTTTCATAAATTCTTTTTTTGTCAATAGTACGGATTTGTTCTAATAAAATAACTGATTTCTTTTCTAGAAATTCCGTTTCAATCATAACATGTGTGGGTAATGGATTTTTTGTAAGACGTGATGATATTGGTGCTACAATTACAGTAGTTGAATATTTATTCCCTTTATTATTTTGTAATATTACAACAGGTCTATATCCGCCTTGTTCACTTCCAATAACCGGTGATAAATTTGCATAATATATTTCTCCTCTATTCATTGTTTTCCTCCTACACTTTATATCAGTGTATGAAGAAACATTTTAAATTAGACCATTTCTTCTAGTATTTTATTTAACAGATTTTTTAAAATCCCTCTTTCAAAATATCAACTTCAATAAACCATAATAAGCATTTATTCCAAATAGAATCATTCGCTTTTTCTTTTATTCAAAAAAGTAGAAGAACTTCACAATTCTTCTACTTCATAATTTCACTTTTAAATATTTTCTTAGAAAACAGATGGGTAATAACCAAAATTAAGAATGATACATCAAAAGGACTTTTTAATGTCATAATTGTTATAAACAACCCAACAATAATTCCAGCAATTTCCATGATAAATGGTTTACGTGTAAGTTGATACCTTGCAATCAAATTCCAATGATTCTTTAAACCTATAAAAGTCACAACCATTGCAACTGTCGCAACAATCAAATCAATTGAAAATCCAATCAAATAACGATCTGTT
>CALDMQ010000060.1 GCA_937917505.1 uncultured Erysipelotrichaceae bacterium
AGGTTATGATCAAGCACAATGTAATTTAGGATATTGTTTTGAGGCTGGAATAGGTGTTGATAGAGATTTAGATAAAGCTATTTATTATTATGAACTTGCTTGTAAACAGGGAAATCCTCGTGCTTTGTGTAATATTGGCTATTTATACGAAGAAGGTGAAGGTGTTGAGCAAGATTATCTGAAGGCCTTTGATTATTATCAAAAAGCAATAGTATATGATTATCCACGTGCTTATTGTGGAATTGGCTTGATGTATGAATTAGGTCGTGGAGTAGAGATTAACTATGCAAAGGCTGTAGAATATTATCAGAAAGCTTCTGATTTAGGTGATGATGTTGCACAATGTAATTTGGGTTATTGCTATGAAAATGGAATTGGAGTCGATATCAATATTCAAAAAGCAAAAGAATATTATGAAATGTCTGCATCTGTTCAAAATGTACGAGCACTTTATAATCTTGGATGCATGTATGATGCAGGTGACTTTGGTGAAGTTGATTTACAAAAAGCTTTTGAGTATTACAATGCATCGGCATATTTTTACTATGCACCTGCATTATGCAGTTTAGGATATTTTTATGAAGATGGTGATGTTGTAGAAAAAGATGAAATCAAAGCTTTTGAATGTTATGAGCAATCCGCAAAACAATACTATCCAAGAGGATTGTTTAACACTGGACGTTGTTATGATTTTGGGATAGGTGTGACACAAAGTACAGCACAGGCGATTACATATTATGAAAGTGCAATAGAGCATGGTTTTGTTGAGGCGTTTGTAAATTTAGGAAAATGTTATGAAATTGGTGATGGTGTTGAAGAAAATATAGACAAGGCTATTGAATGTTATCAAAAGGCATATGATGCAAAAGTTGTTCGAGCTTATTATATGTTGGGATGTTTATATCGTGATGGGAAAGGTTTTCAAAAAGATACTTTAAAAGCGATAGAGTTATTTAAAGAAGCAAGTTCTTTGGGGCATATAGGAGCTTCTTATGCAGTGGCTGTTTTGTATGATTTTACAGCAGAAGAAAAATATCGTGATATGAAAAAAGCCATTGCATATTACCAAAAAGCTGTTGACCAAGGGCACTATGGTGCTATGAATAATTTAGGTGTTTGTTATAAAGAAGGAACAGGAGTGGATTTGGATTTTGATAAAGCTTTTGAACTTTTCGTAAAAGCATCAGAAGGTGGAGATTGTTTTTCTTATATTAACTTAGCACGTTGTTATTTGTTTGGACAAGGGACCTCTATTGATTTGTCAAAGGCAAAGATATGGTGTCAAAAAGCCATAGATGCACATGTAAATGGAGCAGATGAACTTATGAAAGATATTGAAAAACAAGGTAAGAAAAAGTACAAATCATTCTTTAAGAAGAAATAAACTCTATATAGGAATGTTTTGTGATTTATGATATAATCCATATGAATTGAGGCGATAATAATGAAATCTAAAATACTCATTGTAGATGATGAAGAACATATTAGGGAATTGATCCGTTTTTATTTAGATAAAGAAGGATTTTCTGTTGTAGAAGCAGAAAATGGAGAAAAAGCTTTAGAAATTTTAGAAAATGAATATGTTGATTTGGCAATTGTAGATATTATGATGCCGGTCATGAATGGTTTTGATTTGGTAGAGGAAATGAAACAGTTTAAAGATATACCAGTCATTATGTTAACTGCTAAAGCACAATCATCAGATAAATTAAGAGGTTTTTCTTTAGGAATTGATGATTATGTCACAAAACCCTTTGATCCAGATGAATTGCTTGCAAGAGTATATGCAATTTTAAAGCGTTATAGCATTAATGCACAAAATATTATTCAAATTAAAGATGTTATTTTTGATGGTGATAAATATGAG
>CALDMQ010000061.1 GCA_937917505.1 uncultured Erysipelotrichaceae bacterium
ATGTTAATATACACCCCACAAATTTTAGAGTAAAAAAAAGACACTCCCCGCTAAATTGAGGAGTAAGGGGTATACCCCGCTAAAATTTAAATATCTTAGTTTTTTTGTATATTAAGGAAATGAGTTTTTCATTTATAGGATAGAATGATATAATAAGCGAAAAATGAGAAAGAAAAGGAGGCAAATATGGAATATACAAAAGAAGATTTAGTAGAAGCAAAAAGACAAATTGATTCTACATTACATAAGCTACGAAAAACAATAGAAACACTTCAATCAAAAGAAAATCCTCATAGATATAAATCACAAATCACTCTAGCAACAAGACGAGTTAAAGCTTTTGAAATTGCAAATTTTTTTATTGAGAAAGAAATAGAAAGAGAATTTTGAATAAATCTATGAATATCATATTTGTAGATTTTTTTCATGACCTTGTAAGAAAATTGTAAGAATTGATTAATAAAGAGTTAAAGAACGAATCTTTTTCTATTGGTAAGATTGATATGTAAAGAAAATGAATTGAAGGAGTTGCCAATATGAGAAGAAAAAATAAATTATTATTAATAGCAATGGTTTTTATTTTTATGATTACTGTTAGAAGTGTTTGTGCAGAATTTAAAATGCTTATTAATGTTGAAGAAACAACTTTAACAGATTATCAAATAGATGAAGATCGTTTATTAAAAGAAAATCCCCGAATGAAAACAATCTTTGAAAATAAAGAAAAATACCCAGACATATTATTAGAAATGTTATCAAGAAATCCAGATATGATAGATTATGTATTAAAATACGAAGATAATAAAGGTAAGGTTTTTACGACGACTATTGATCGTGTTTTTAAAGGAAAGTATCCATTACTTTTACAATATGATACAAGATGGGGATATGGTATGTATGGCGATAATGTAATTGCGATTAATGGTTGTGGTCCTACATCAGTTGCAATGGTTGTTGCGGGATTAACTGGTAGAAATGATTTAACACCTTATAATATTGCTAAGTATGCTTATAATCATGGGTATTATCAAGATGGCACAGCTTGGTCTTTCTTTACTGAAGGTGTTAAGGAGTTCGGATTAATAGGTAAAGAAATTCCATTATCAAAATCGACTATGATGAATGAATTGAGTCAAGGGAAACCTATTATTTGTAGTATGAGAAAAGGTGATTTTACAACAACTGGTCATATCATTACGATTGTTGAAGTGAAGGATGGTAAGTTTGTTATTAATGATCCTAACAGTAAAGCAAGAAGTCAAATGTTATGGGATTATGAAAGAATAGAGCCACAGATTAAGAATTTATGGTCTTTTGAAAAACAATAGAAGGAATTGTTGAGAATGAATATAGTTATAAAACCAAATCATTTATTAGATATATTCAAATTATATGGAATAGTATTGTACACTTTGTATTTGATTTTAATTATCAACATGATTATTATAGAATTGCTAATGTTATAGTGTTTCAAAAAGTTTAAAGTATTCAGTTTAATTATTTTGCTGATGATATATGTCATCCTTTAAATGAAGAAAGATGTGAGAGTCAGTTTGTTATTGAAGAAAATTGGAGAAGATATAAATTAACAAAAAAAGGTTTAGAAGTGTTTTTAAATATTTAATGTGGAAAACATTGTATAAATTATTGAAAATGATTATGCAGTGTTTTTTGAATAAATACTTGTATAAAACGTAAAATGAGAATGAATGACTATCTAAAATCTTATACTCTATAATATTTTTAGTCGTTATGGATAGAAAGAATAAGTTAAAGCAAGAAAAAACTACTAGCATATAGCTAATAGTTAGACATTTAATAATAAAGAAATAAATATGAGATGCTTACAATTTTATAAATTTATGAAAAAATCTTATTTAATTATGACAATTGTTTGATGAAACATTTTCTTAAGACAAGAATAGAATTATAAATCCAATGGAATATATGATCATATAAATAAGTTATGATAGTACCTATAACATTACTGACAATACGCAAAATGATAGCTCCTTGTATACCGAATAATCCCACAGTAACAGCAAGTGCGCCAAAGCAATTAAAAGCAGTTTGCCAACCATAACTTGCGCTAACTCCTACACATAAACCACCAATAATCCCAACATAAGGTAAATATTGTGCTGGTAGAATAAACATCATCAGTGTAAAGATAACACATCCCATAACAACATATGGTGCTCTACGCAATGATTTAAAATGATGTTGTTCTTTATCAAAAGAAGTTAAAGATAGACAAGCAAAGCAAATCCACATTGTTCTTGGATAACCAAGGAATGTTCCAATACACATTGTTAATGCAATAAGTGTACATAATTGTAATTGCCATTTTGTTCTTTGATTATTTTGGAAAAATTCTTGGATAACATGTGAAAGTGTTTTGTCATGTTGTTTATGTCTATGTTTATGGAATACGATTGCAATAATCAAACATGCTCCAAACATCAAACCAAGACATCTTAATATATAGTCAGTACCTTGAACATCATTTCCCCAAAGTAAAATATATCCTAAAACAAAAGTATAATGATGAGCATAATCTACTTTATAACAAGATAAAATAATGATTGTAAGCAATGATAAACAATGAATAAGAAAACTAATAGGTAATGGAAACATATAAGAGAAATGTGGACTTATAGCTTCAATAAGAAAAATAATGAATAAAGAAAGATAGTTTTGATGAATATTATAATGAAAATCAACAAAGCGAATAGATAAAATCGCAAGTAAAATCATAACTCCTGCAACACTGTTTATAGGATGAAAAATCATTGAAAATAAAGAAACAAAAAGGAAACAAAAAGCTACACAAAGTATATCTTTTATTATTAATGCAAATGTATATTTTCTTTTTTCTTGAATAGTCTTTGAAGTGTCAATAAATTGTTTTAATGTTTTAACATTACATTGTAACATTTGATAAAAAGTCATCTAATCATCCTTTCTTAATAGCGTATTAGCTTTTTTAGTTAATAATATAAATGTTTGAAAATCATCTTCTGATAATTCTCTTTTTAATGTATAAATAGGTTCTAAATAATAGCTATAAAATTGTTCTAAAGCGTTTCTTCCTTTAGTTGAAATAAGAATATAATAACTACGTTTATCCAAAGAATTTGGAACTTTATAAAGCATATCTTCATTTAATAAATGATCAATTAAACGGCTAATAAAAGCTTTACTGACTTTCATTTTTTTGCTTAATAAAAGAGGTGTAACTTGATCATAAATAACTAAAAGAGATAATAAATCAAGTTCATCTCTTGATAGTTGTGATTGTTTATCGCTTTTTTTAAATATTTGTTTAGAAAACAAACGTATTTCTTCCATATGTTGAATCATTTCTAACCAGTCCATACGCACCTCCGTATAGTTAACTTAGTAAACTATATTATAGTGCTCTTTTTATAATTGTCAATGTAAAATACAATATATTTATTTCTAAAAATAGATAAATTTTGATTAGAGAAAATATTATTATCAATGCAAATGAAATGTTAAGGTAGATAAAAAGGAATAGCCATCGCTATTCCTAAATCTTTGATATGTACCTAGTAATTATCAAGAATTTCATCAATATCAATACCAAGTTGAAAACCTAATGTAAAATAATCATCAATAGCATTTTGATAATCATCACCTGAATACAAAGTTTGTACTTTTAAAATAGATTCATATATTTTAA
>CALDMQ010000062.1 GCA_937917505.1 uncultured Erysipelotrichaceae bacterium
AAGAAACTTTAGATAAGTTTCTTTAAAAAATAATAAAGAAGGTTATAATATCTTGACTTCTTGAATAAATCATGTACGATTAAATCAGTCAATAAAAAACAAGATGTGGCAAAGTGGTATCAGTGGAGGAAGCAAATGAAGTTATTAGAAGAAAGAATACAAAAAGATGGGAAAGTAAAACAAGGTAATGTTTTAAAAGTTGATGCTTTTTTAAATCATCAAATGGATGTTCGTCTTTTTAAGGAAATGGGTAAGGAATTTCAAAAGCGTTTTGAAGGTGAGGAAATTAATAAGATATTGACAATTGAAGCATCAGGGATTGGTATAGCATGTATGGTTGCAGATGTTTTTGATGTTCCTGTAGTTTTCGCAAAGAAAACACAAACAAAGAATATTGCTGGTGATGTTTATACAACACGTGTTGAATCTTTTACTCATGGGCGTATTTATGACATTATTGTGTCTAAGGAATATTTAGGAAAAGATGATAAAGTTTTGGTTATTGATGACTTTATGGCAAATGGAAAAGCTTTAGAAGGACTTATTCAATTGGTTAAAGATTCAGGAGCGACTTTAGTAGGTGCAGGAATTGCGATTGAAAAAGGATTCCAACCAGGTGGAGATATGTTACGTGAACAAGGTGTTCATCTTGAATCTCTTGCGATTGTAGAAAGTATGGATGAAACAACAGGAGAGATTGTTTTTAGAGATCAAGGACGTTAAGTCCTTTTTCTTGCTTAGCATTATAGGAAATGATACAATAGTGCTACATGTTAAAAGAAAGGAACATATTATGAGTCAAGTAAAAAAATTAGGACAATACAAAGATATTGAAGTACAAGTTGCAAAAACAATTGTTACAGATGAAGAATTAAATCAACAAATGGAAATGATTGTTGCTCAAAATCCAACATTTATTGAAAAAGATGGAGAAGTTGAAAATGGTGATGTAACAACTATTGATTACCAAGGATTAAAAGATGGTGTTGCTTTTGATGGAGGAACAGCTGAAGGACAACAATTGGAAATTGGATCTGGTCAATTTATTCCGGGATTTGAAGATCAAATGATTGGTATGAAAGTTGGAGAAACAAGAGAGTTAAACTTAACTTTCCCAGAAAATTATGGTGTTGAAGATTTAGCAGGAGCTGATGTTGTTTTTAAAGTAACATTGCATAAAATTGAAACAAAACAACCTTCTGTTTTAAATGATGAATTTGTTGCAAAATTCAATATTCCAGATGTACATACTGTAGAAGATATGAAAAAGACATTAAGAATGCAAATGCAAGCACAACATGATCAAACATATCGCACTAATGTAGAAAATGCGATTTTTGAAAAATTAGTGAATGATAGTGAAGTTGAAGTAGATGAAGAAGATATTAATAAAGCAATGGAAGAACATATTCAACATCTTCGTATGCAATTAGCAGGACAAGGTTTACAATTAGAACAATATTTACAAATGATGGGTGTCAATGAAGATACTTTACGTGAACAATTACAACCATCAGCAAAACAACAAGCTATTTTTGAAGCTATTATTGATGAAATTGTGAAAGTAGAAAATTTACAAACAACTGATGAAGAAGTTGATCAACAAATCGAAGCAATTGCAATGCAAAATCAAATGTCTAAAGAAGACGTTTTAGAAAAAATTAAAGCAGAAGATTTAAAACATGACTATAATCGTGTGAAAGCAAGTCAATTGGTTATTCAATCTGCGAATATTAGTGAATAAGCATTTCTAAAGAGATGCTTTTTTATATGTTACAATAGTTTATATGGTATAATTGGGGAGTTTTTACTTTGATAAGTCAATAACTAAGCTTTAATGGTAATGAGTTTTGATTGTTTAAGATTATAAATATGTTGATTATTATATATAATGATTCCTAAAAAATTGTGACAAGAGCTTTAGAAAAAAAAGACATAAATAAAAAAGGATACTCTAGATATTAAAATGAGCATTCTTTTTTTTAATTGTATAAAGTGAATCCTAGATAATAGACAAGTGGGTGAAACATTTTGGTGTTAAAACCGTAACAAATACAATCGTCCATTTCTCCATCCCAATCATTATTTAAAGAATCAAGTAATGCTTGAACATCTTCTTCTTGAATGTCAAAAGTCACAAAAAATTCACTATGATCTTTCATACCTGCATATTCACGATAAGGTGAAATAGAGAAATGAGGATTGATTTGTAGTAAACTTTCTTTGACTGTTTCATAGTCTTTAGGATCTTCACTTGAAATCACAACGTGTAATCTTGCTAGCATAAAAACCTCCTGAATATATTTTAACATTATTGCTTTGAAATGGGAAAGAAAATTAGATAAAAAATATGATGAAAATGTGTAATTTTTATTGTGTCGAGTATCACTTTGGTGGTAGAATAACGTAGGATACATATTTTTTAATGTGTGTATGAAACCTAGATTGATGAAGAAAGAGTGGAATGAACATGGAAAGAAAAGTAGGTACTGTATCAAGAGGAATTCGTTGTCCAATTATTAGAGAGGGCGATGATTTAGCAAAGATTGTTGTGGATAGTGTTTTAGATGCTGCAAAGTCTGAAGAGTTTGAATTAAGAGATAGAGATGTTATTTCTATTACTGAATCTATTGTCGCTAGATCACAAGGGAACTATGCAAGTGTTGACGCGATTGGTGAAGATGT
>CALDMQ010000063.1 GCA_937917505.1 uncultured Erysipelotrichaceae bacterium
TTCATGACCACAATCAATCACTCCTATTTTCTTTCGACTTCTTCCATGATATAACCTTCAATGATATCTCCTTCTTTGATATCATTATAGTTTTCAATTGTCATACCACATTCATATCCAGTTGAAACCTCTTTAGCATCATCTTTAAAACGTTTTAAAGAAGCTAATTTACCTTCATAAATCACAACGCCATCACGAATCAAACGAATACCACAATCTCTTTTGATATATCCATCAGTCACATAACATCCTGCAATATTACCAACTTTAGAAACTTTGATAACTTGTCTAATTTCAGCTTGTCCAGTAATAACTTCTTCATATTCAGGAGCTAACATACCTTTCATAGCTGCTTCAATTTCTTCTACCATCTTATAAATGATGTTATGAAGTCTAATTTCAATACCTTCTTCTTCAGCTTTACGTCTAACATTTGCGTCAGGACGTACATTGAAACCATAGATGATTGCTCTTGAAGCACTTGCTAATAAGACATCAGATTCACTGATAGCACCAACAGTTGAACGAATAACATTGATTCTTGCACCATCAATATCAATCTTTTCTAATGATCCTTTCACTGCTTCAGCAGTACCGTTTACATCAGCTTTAACAATGATATTTAAATCTGCCACTTCACCTTCTTTAATTTGATTAAATAAGTCATCTAAACTCATCGCAGAAGATGTGGTACGATTTTCTAATTGTTTTGCTTTTTGGCGTTCTTCACCAACATGTCTTGCCATTTTTTCAGTTTCGAATGCCATAAACTTATCACCAGCCACAGGAACTTCATTTAAACCTGTAATTTCTACTGGAGTTGAAGGAGATGCTTCTTTTAGCTTACGTCCATTGTCATCTAGCATTTGACGAACACGTCCAAATGCAGTACCAACAACAATTGGATCTCCTTCTCGAAGTGTACCATTTTGAACTAATAAAGTTGCAACAGGCCCACGCCCTTTATCTAGTCTACCCTCAACAACGCTACCATATGCATAACGTTTAGGATTTGCTTTTAAATCTGCCAATTCAGCAATAACTGTTAATGTTTCGAGTAATTCTTCAACACCAATTCCTTTTTTTGCAGAGATATTACAATAAACAGTATCTCCACCCCATTCTTCAGGCATAAGTCCAATCTCACTCATTTCACCTTTAATACGTTCAGGATCAGCACCATCTTTATCAATCTTATTAACAGCAACAACAATTGGTACACCTGCTGCTAGAGCATGGTCTACCGCTTCTTTTGTTTGAGGCATAACACCATCATCCGCAGCAACAACAATAATAACAATATCTGTAATTTGAGCACCTCTTGCACGCATCGCAGTAAAAGCTTCATGTCCTGGCGTATCTAAGAAAGTAACTTTCTTTCCTTTAACATTCACTTGGTAAGCACCAATATGTTGTGTGATTCCACCAAATTCACCTTCAACAACTCTTGATTTACGAATATAATCTAGCAATGTTGTTTTTCCATGGTCAACATGTCCCATAATTGTAACAACAGGAGCACGGCTTTGTAAATCTTCTTCATTATCAACAATTTCAATATCTTCGAAATTAATTTCATTAACTACAACTTTCTTTTTCGCTTCATATCCATATTCCAAACAAATTAATTCAACTTGTTCATCATCTAATGAAGAATTGATTGTAACCATAGTTCCAAGCATAAATAAAACTTTAATCACATTTGCAGGCGTTTGCCCAATCATTTCAGCTAAATCACCAACAGTAATACCTTCTTCATATTCAACAATCCCATCACCAATTTTCTTTTCTTCTTTTTGTTTGACTGGGATATTAGAAATCAATTTTTTCTTTTGATTTCCTTTCTTCTTATTCACTGTATTCTTTTTTGCCATAATATCAACCTCCTAACTTTGATTTGATTTTATCTGCAAAACCTTTTTCCATAATTCCCACAGCTACACGATTATCTTTAGCAATCGCTAATGATAAATCATCACTTATTAAAGAAATTATGTAATCTATTTGATAAAAATGACATTTATCAGTTAACTTCTTTTTTGTATTTTCGCTTGCATTTTCACAAATGATGACATAAAAAACTTTCTTTTTACGAATATCTTCAATTAATTGACTTCCATGAGATAATTTTCTTGCTCTGGCACATAAACCAAGTAAAGAATAAACTTCTTTATTTGGCATATGTTTTTAGCTCCTCATAAATTTCATCAGGAATATCAACTTCTAAAGCACGTTTTAATAAAGCTTTTTTTTCAGCAATTTCAATAGCTTCAATACTTCTTTTCAAATAAGCTCCACGCCCATTCATTTTACCTGTTGCATCCACAAAAACTTCTCCTTCTTTGTTTCTCACAACACGAATTAATTCTTTTTTAGGCAATTGTTCTTGTGTAGCAATACATTTTCTTAAAGGTATTTTTTTCATAAAAATCACCTCTACTTTTCATCATAGTATTTGTCAAATTCATCATAATCAATATCTTCATCGTATTTAGGATCATAATCATATTCTTCATATTCATAATCATCATCTTCATCATATTCTTCGTCATATTGATCATCTTCTGTCACTTCTACGTTTTCAGTTTCAACATCTTCATCAGCAACAGTTTCTTCGATTTCTTCTTCTACAACTTCTTCAAAAACTTCGTCGAAAGTTTCTTCTACTGGTAATACTTCTTCAACAACATCTTCTTGAATCATTTCTTCTTCAAATGCTTTATTGAATTCAACATCTTGTCCATAAAGAATACCTTCTTCATTAGCTTCTGTTACAGATTTGATATCAATCTTCCAGCCAGTTAAATGAACAGCTAATTTCGCATTTTGACCTCTTTTACCAATTGCAAGTGACAATTGATTATCAGGAACAATAACTAACGCTTCTTTCTTTTCATTATTCACTTCTACACTTACAACTTTAGAAGGAGATAGTGCATGAGAAATAAAGACAACAGGATCTTCATCCCATTCAATAATATCAATCATTTCACCATTTAATTCATTAACCACATTACGTACACGTGTTCCTTTAGGACCAACACATGCACCAATTGGATCAACATTTTCATTGTTTGTATAAACAGCAATCTTACTACGTTCACCCGCTTCACGAGAAACAGCACGAATTTCAACAGTTCCATCATAAATTTCAGGAACTTCCATTTCAAATAAACGTTTTACTAATCCTGGCTCAGTTCTAGAAACACCAATATGAGTTCCTTTTGTATTTCTTTCTACATCGCTCACATAAACTTTAATTCTTTGACCTTCATAAATCTTTTCACCAGGAATTTGATGATTAATTGGAAGTAAAGCTCCCGTTCTTCCAATATTAATGATTGCAAAGCGATCTTCAACACGATCAACAATTCCAGTAATAATATCATCTTTTTTATCAATAAAATCATTAAACAATGTTTCTTTTTCAGCTTCTCTAATTTTTTGTTTTAATAATTGTTTTGTTTGAATAGCTGCTAAACGTCCAAAGACTTCAGGATCAACTTCTGTTACAACTTCATCTCCAACTTGATATTTTGGATTAATCATTTGTGCTTCTTCTAAAGATAATTCATAATCTTCATCATTGACATCATCAACAACATGTTTAATTTCATATAAACGAATTTTTCCAGTTTTTTCATTAATTTCAACACGAATAATAGATTCACTACCTGCATAGTTCTTTTTATATGATTTTTCTAATGCCTCTTTTAATGCACCTAAAACAACTTCTTTTTGAATCCCTTTTTCACTTTCTAATAATTCTAAAGCTTGAATAAACTTTTTACTAGCCATTTTTATTTATCCTCCTTAAAACTTAACAGCTAATCGAATAAATGCAACGTTACTATATGATATGTTACATTTCTTCTTAATATTTTTAACCATATATTGAAGTTCAATATCTTCTCCTTCAACATTTAAAATAGTTCCATAAACTTCATCCATACCTTGAGTTGGATTAACAAATTGAATATAAACATATTCACCAATAGAAGCTTGAACTTTTTCTAACGTTTTTAAAGTTTTTTCTACCCCTGGAGATGAGACTTCAAGATAATATTCATTTTTTATCAAATCAACTTCGTCTAGCTTTTCACTAATTGCCTCACTCACAGCAACACACGTATCCATATCTAAATGACCTTGATTCATCTCAATATAAATTCTTAAATACCACTCATTCTTTTCTTGAACATATTCAATATCATCCAGATAAACATCATGCTCATCTAGGATAGGTTGAATCAATTCTGTGATTTTTTCTAACATAAACGCCTCCATTCTCAAATATAAACGAGAGGGTTTCCCCTCTCGTGTCTTTGCGATTCATACTACAATAATACTATACCATACTTTATCATAAAAAACAATGATTTTATCGAAGTTATTAGAAGTTATTAGATTTTTCTAAAAATCAAATAATGATAATTGATTTTCATTAGACATATGACTAAATACTCCCATACGTGTTAAAACATCAATATGTGTATTTGTTAATTTAGTACGTTTCATAACATCTTCTTTCGATAAAAAGTCATTTTCTTGACGCGCTTCAATGACACTATCACCTACGGAACTTCCTAAACCATCAATAGATATAAATGGTGGTAAAATTCCATAATCATCATCAGGATCAATAATAAATTGGCGAGATGCTGATTTTTCAATAGAGATATTGTTAAAATGATATCCTCTTTCAAACATTTCCAATGCTATTTCGTAAACTGAAATCAATGCTTCTTCTTTATTAGAAATCTTTATTCCGTTTTGTTTATCCGCTAAAATTTTTTGATACTTTGTATATACAGTTTCTTTTCCTTGAATTAAAGTTTCAATATCATAAGCATCACAACGTGTTGTAAAATAAACAGAATAGTATTCTCTAGGATAATAAAGTTTCCACCAAGCTACACGAACCGCACTCAACACATATGCTGCAGCATGAGCTTTAGGGAACATGTATTTGATTTTTTTACATGATTCGATATACCAAGTTGGAACATCATGTTTACGCATTAATTCTTCATATTTCTTTTCTGGAAATACAGATGGTGATTTTCCTTTACGTACACATTCCATAATATCAAATGCATCTTTATTTGGTAACCCTTTTTCAATTAAATAAACCATGATATCATCACGACAACCAATAACTTCTTTTAACGTACAGGTTCCTGAAGAAATCAATGTTTCTGCATTTCCTAAATAAACATCAGTACCATGTGATAATCCAGATATAATAACCAAATCATTAAATGAAGTTGGATGTGTTTGTTCTAACATACCTCTAACAAATTTCGTACCAAACTCAGGTAATCCTAATGCACCTGTTTTACAATTCAAATAACTTAAATCAATCTCAAGTTCTTTAGTAGATGTAAACAAACTCATAACACGTTGGTCGTTAGTTGGAATATCTTTTGGATTCACACCAGTTAAGTCCTGTAACATACGAATAACTGTTGGATCGACGTGTCCTAAAATATCAAATTTTAAAACATTATCATGAATTGCATGGAAGTCGAAGTGAGTCGTTTTCCATTCCGCTGATAAATCATCTGCGGGATATTGATATGGTGTAAAATCAAAGACATCCATATTTTCAGGAATAACAATAATACCACCAGGATGCTGTCCTGTAGTACGTTTTACCCCAGTACATCCTTTCGCAATTCTTTCAAGTTCAGCATTTCGAATTGTATTTTCTCTACCCATGAGTTCTGCATATCCTCTGGCATAACCATATGCTGTCTTCTCTGCAACAGTTGAAATTGTACCTGCTCGATAGACATGACTTTCACCAAAAATTTCTTTTGTATAAGCATGTGCAGTTGGTTGGTAATCGCCTGAAAAGTTTAAGTCAATATCAGGAACTTTATCTGCATTAAATCCCAAGAAGGTTTCAAATGGAATATTGTGTCCATCTCCTTTTAATGGTTTTCCACATTTTGGACAAGCTTTATTTGGCAAGTCATATCCGTTAGCAATTTCTCCCTCTTCTAAAAATGCGTTCTATTGCCAATGAGGACAATAATAATGTGGTGGCAATGGATTAACTTCTGAGATATTTGCCATTGTTGCAACGAATGATGAACCAACAGATCCACGGCTCCCTACAAGATACCCAGCTTCATTTGATTTCTTAACCAGTTTATGAGCAATATAATAAATAACTCCAAACCCATGCTTGATAATATTATCAAGCTCTTTTGTGAGACGTTTTTCAACAATTTTAGGTAAAACTTCTCCATATTGTTTATGTGCATTATCAAAACATAATTTCCTTAAATTTTCATCAGCATTATCAATGTGTGGTGTAAATAACTTATCATGGACAACATGGAATGTCCCATCTACCATATCAGCAATCTTATTCGTATTTTCTATAACATATTCATACTTTTCCTCATCAGTTAGATAAGGTAAACTATCTATCATTTCCTGAGTTGTTCTAAAATATTCATTTGGTGTCCATGCCTCAGGATTGTGACGGTCAGTTAATGGATGCAATGCTCCTCCTAATCCAATCTTTGGATTACAAGTAAAGACATCCCTAAATATCTTGTCATTTTCATCAACATAATGAACATCACCAGTCGCAACAATCATTTTACCCATTTCTTTTGCTGTATCAACAATACGCCTTAAAACCCGAACTAAATCTTCATCACTATCAATGCGTCCTCGTTCTACAAAATAACGACATATATCAAAAGGTAAAATTTCTATGTAATCATAAAATGAAATAGCCTTCTTTAACTCTTCTAAACTTCTAGTCATAGCCAAATCAAATAATTCAGAGTTATAACATCCACTACCAAATAATAATCCATCTCGATAATGTTCTAGACGTTCACGAGGTATACGTGGTGTTTTTTCAAAATATGTCGTATTTGATTCTGATACAAGTTGAAACATATTTTTTAAACCTGTTTTATTTAATGCTAAAACATTCATATGTTTTGGTCTGACAATTTTATAAGCATTAGGACATTCTATTTGATTCATATCCAAAAGATTATAATATTGTTTTTGCATTAAATCATGTAACATCATATTAAAGACACCGGCTAATACATCAGCATCATAATCCGCTCTATGTGCAGCATCTCCATCATAAGGAATACGATAATATCTTGCGACATTTCCTAAACGATATCCTTTTAAATCAGGCAATAATTTCCATGCAAGTGTTTGTGAATCAATAGCAGGATTTTTTAATGGTTCTTGACCATATCTTTTTAAAATTTCATTTAAAAAACCGACATCAAATGTCGCATTATGTGCAACAATCACATCATCTTTAAAAAAATCTAAAATCTTTGGTAAGAATTCTTCAATAGTTGGTGCATCTTTGACATCTTCATTTGTAATATGAGTTAGTTGTGTAATTTTATCAGAAATGCGTTTATGTGGTTTGATTAAACTTTGCAAACGTCCTATTTCTTGACCATTTTGATAACGAACTGCACCGAATTCAGTAATATCATCATCCATAACAGATAAACCTGTTGTTTCAAGGTCAAATGAAACATAAGTTAAATTGTTTAAAGGTATATCTTTCTCATTAAATACAACTGTAAACGATGGATCAATCATATACATTTCAACACCATAAATCATCTTAATCTTGTGTTTTAAACTTGCCATTTGAGCTTCAGGAAAAGATTGAACATTTCCATGGTCAGTAATGGCAATAGCTTGATGTCCCCAATAAGCAGCACGTGCTACATAGTCGCTCACACTTCCAATACCATCCATGGCAGACATTTTAGTATGCATATGTAATTCAATACGTTTCTTTTCGGCGTTATCTTGGCGGACTTTTGGTGAAGGAATAACTTCTACTTCTCTAGCCATAATAACTGTATCCCTAGCAAAAGTATCATATTCCACAACACCTTTCACACGCACCCATACGCCACCTTTTTTGACTTTATTCATTTCTTCAAGGCTATTTCCACCTTTGTTTTCAAATCTTTTCACGACGATACTATTTGTGTAATCTGTCACAAATAATTGTTGAATTGTTTTACCAGTTTTAACTTTTATAGATTCCTCTTTAAAGACATATCCTTGAATCATGACATCTTTAACAGTTTCATCAATTTCATCAATTGTAAGCGAAAAATATTCTTTTTTAAATCCTTGATATTTTGATTTTGGTGGCATAGGTTTTGCTTCAACTTCTGGAATAATTGACTCATCAATTTGAACTTCATTTAAAGTATTCATTTCCTCTTGAATAGATTGATATTCTTTATTATTTGTATCAATAAAAGCTTCAAATCCTATTTGAATACCGAATTAAACAACATAAATCCATTTTCAGATACTTTACTAAAATATTTATCAAAAATCTTATATAAATGTTCTAATTGTGTGTATTGAATTTCATTAAGCACTTCAATTTTTAAAGTATTTTCTTCAAACGATAAATGATTTTCTTTAATATAACTA
This sequence comes from uncultured Erysipelotrichaceae bacterium, assembly GCA_937917505.1. Lineage (GTDB taxonomy): Bacteria > Bacillota_I > Bacilli_A > Erysipelotrichales > Coprobacillaceae > CALDMQ01. Next base: position 8,467 of record CALDMQ010000063.1, read on the forward strand.
ATTTGAGGAAAACGTTTTTTTAATCCATCAAAAATAAATAATGCATATTCTAAAACATCTTGGGATGTATATGATGACATCCAATCAAAAATAAAATCACAAGGATAAGGAAATTTTGCTTTTGCCAAGAAAAGAAGTCGAACTTCATTTAATGGTACAATACGTGTAGATGAAATATAAAAAACATAAGAATTATCTTTATTGACAACAACACGATCGATTGTTGCTTTTTTTAGTTCATTTAATTCATCTTGAATATGCAATTGTTCTAATAAAATAAGCATTTGATTCATTATAATCCTCCCCTTGATACAAAAAGGATAGAAGTTCTATCCTAACATTCTCATAATATCTTGATAAGTGACAAATACCATTAATAATAATACAAGTCCTAATCCTATCATTTGTAAAGTTAATTTTAATTTTTGTGGTAGTTCTCTACCAACAGCTTTTTCTACTAATGCAAATAAGATTTGACAACCATCAAGTCCTGGAATTGGTAATAAGTTAAAAATCCCAACATTAATAGAGAGCATCGCAAGTAAATTAAAAATATATTGAACCTGTCCAGCTTGCGTTACCTCTGCAGTAATTTGATAAATACCGGCTGGACCAGATAATTGTGTTACAGTTTCTGAAAACTTTGTCACAAGTTGAGCTAAAGCAGAAAATATTGCTGTACTCATTTGTCCAAAAGAAACAAATGTATATTGGAAAGCTTCTGCTATGCTCATATCACGCGTTGCTTGTAATACACCTAAAATATATCGTCCTTCACCCTCGTTATAAGAAACTTTCATTTCAAGTTCTTGAGGCTGACCATCGCGTTCAAAATTCATGACAATTGTAATTTCTTGGCGATCAGTTTTCACTTTTTCTTTTGTTAAAGATATATCTTTAAAATCAGAAACAAGAATTTGTGCATTTGTTTCTTGAATAGTCATTTGTCTAATGACATCACCTTCACACATTCCGTAAATTTGAGCTGGAGAACCTTGTTCAATTTTTCCAATTTGAGCTTCGTTAACTCCAATTTGCCCAGAAGTTACATAAACACCAAACAAAACAACAAACGCAAGAACAAAGTTCATAAAAACACCTGCAAAGAAAATAATCACTTTTTGATAAGTTTTTTTTCCTTTTAACGTTCTTTCTAATGGTATATCTTTTAATTCTTCATTCTCTAATTGATCTTCTTCTCCTGCCATTGCAACAAATCCACCAAAAGGAATAGCACGAATTTCATATTCAGTTTCTTTTCCTTTTTTAGACCAAATCTTTGGACCAAAACCCATTGAAAATTGAGCACAATAAACTCCAAAAAATTTAGCTGCTAAAAAATGCCCTAATTCATGAATAATAATAATTGATCCTAAAATTAACAAAAAGACTAAAATATTGATAATGTTTTGCATCTAATCTTCTCCTACTCTTTTTTTAACAAAATCTCTTGCCCACGCATCAATTTCTAATAATTGATCTAAAGAAGGATTATCAATCCAAGCATGTGCATTCATCGTTTCTTCTACTAATCTTTCAATATCTAAAAAACGTATTTTATTTTCTCTAAACAAAGCATTTGCTTGTTCATTAGCTCCATTTAAAACGCAGGGCATAGAACCCCCTTGACGACCAGCTTTATAAGCAAGTTCAAGTGCTTTAAAACGTTTAAAATCTGGTTTATAAAAATGAAGTGTTCCCACATCAGCTAAAGATAAACGTTTCGCATTCATCATTTCAAAACGATTTGGGTAAGTCAAAGCATATTGAATTGGTAATCGCATATCTGGTGTACCTAGTTGAGCAATTACAGCTGTATCCTGATATTCAACCATAGAATGAATGATACTTTCTGGATGAATCAAAACTTCAATATCATCATAATCAACATCAAATAACCATTTTGCTTCCATAACCTCTAAACCTTTGTTGAATAACGTTGCACTGTCAATCGTGATTTTTGCACCCATATTCCAATTTGGGTGTTTCAATGCTTGTTCAACAGTTACATTCTCTAATTCTTCTCTTGTTTTATCTCTAAAACTTCCACCACTAGCAGTTAAGATAATTTTAGAAATCTCATGATGTTGTTCACCATTCATAGATTGAAAAACAGCTGAATGTTCACTATCAACTGGTAATAATGACACACCGTATTTTTTAGCAAGCGGAACAATCAAATGTCCAGCCACAACTAAAGTTTCTTTATTTGCTAAAGCGATATCTTTGCTTGCTTCAATAGCTTTCATTGTCGGTAATAAACCTGCAAATCCTACAATTGCATTTAAAACAATATCAACTTCCTCAATTGTCGCAATAGTCATTAATCCTTCAGTTCCATAATAAAAACTTTTATCAGGATATTTATCTTGTAAATAGTTATAATCTTCTTTATTTTGAACACAAATATGCCTAACAGAAATATCATTCATAATTTCTTCTAATAACTTGATATTTCTTCCTGCACTCATTGCTACAATTTCAAAAAGTTCAGGATGATTTTTAACTACATCAACAGTTTGTGTTCCTATTGATCCTGTAACACCTAATACAGTTATCTTTTTCATATATTACACCCCCAATGCTATAAAATGAAGTAACACACCTAAAACCATGGCATTAAACAATAACGAATCAAAACGATCTAACACACCACCATGTCCAGGAAATAATTGAGAATAATCTTTGACTTCAAAAGTTCTCTTAATACTACTAAAAGTTAAATCTCCAATTTGTCCAGTAACAGTTAAAATTAAACATGTCATAACAAAAAATACTAAAGGAATATCTATTTGAATATATGCTCCATAAGCAACAGAAAGTACAGTTCCAAGTAACATTCCGCCCAATGACCCTTCGATTGTCTTTTTTGGAGAAAGACGAGGATTCAATTTATGTTTACCAAAGAACATTCCTGTAAAATAAGCCCCTGTATCAGTTCCAAATGTCGCTAAAGCAATAATAATCAAATAATTAATTCCATAATTCATACGAAGTTGATAGAGGATATGGAACCCCATTGCTATTAAAACACCCGCAGTAAAATAATAGCAAACACGCGTAAAATTCATGCCATCATCAAACATACTACAAGCAAGTAAAGCAATCATATAAAGTAAAATAATTTCTGTTCGAATAAAGAAGGCATGTTCTAAAAATAAAGAATAGAACATAAAAATACCAACAAGTGGATATAAATAAATATTTGCTTTTGGTCGATCACAGATAGATAACATTTCAAAAACACCGCCAGCTGCTAATGCAGCAATCATAAGTTGAAACGGTATTTGTCCAATGATAACACATGGTAAAATAACCGCAATTAAAACAATAGCAGTAATAATACGCGTTTTCATTTTATAACACCTCCAAAACGTCTTTCTCTTCCTTGATAAATAGCAATAGCTCTATGAAGTTCATGTTCATCAAAATCAGGCCATAATGTTTCATCAAACACGAATTCAGCATACGCCAATTGCCAAGGCAAAAAATTAGACAAACGACATTCTCCACTACTTCTTACCATTAAATCTACCGGTGGTAAATCAGCAGTCATTAAATGTTTTTCAAAATAATCTTCAGTAATATCATCTAAAGAAATTTCATTATTTTTATATTGTTCACAAATTCTCTTTGTTGTTTGAACAATTTCATCACGTCCACCGTAAATAAATGCAAAAGTCAAAATCAATCCTGTATTTGATGCTGTACGATCAATAGCAACTTGAATAATATCTTGTGTTTCTTGTGGAGCCATTTCTAAATGTCCAATATAGCGAATTTGAACATTATTACCAATCAACTCTTCTAGATACAAATCAAAAAACTCTTTAGGGAGCTTAAAGATATATTTTACTTCACTTGCCTCTCTTTTAAAATTTTCAGTAGAGAAAGCATAAACCGTCATTGCTTTAACACCTAAACGATTGGCTTCTAAAGCAAGTGTACGAATTGTCTTAGTTCCTTCATGATGACCATAAGTACGTGGCATCTTTCTTCTCTTTGCCCATCTTCCATTACCATCCATAATAAATGCAATATGGGTAGGTATATTATTCATATCTAAATCATAATTTTCCTTTTTCTTTTTATTAAAAAACATAATCTCACCTCATACTGCGTTCATTATATCAAAATTTTAAATATAATAAAAGAGAATAGTCTCCTATTCTCTAAACAGTTAACAATTCTTCTTCTTTATCTTTAGTAAGAGCATCAACTTTTTTAACATATTCATCTGTTAATTTTTGAACTTTTTCTTTACTTTGTTTCACTTGATCTTCAGGTAAATCTGCACCTTCTACATCATCATTAGCACTACGTCTAATATTTCTTAATGCAACCTTCGCATCTTCAGCATATTTTTTTACTTGCTTAACAAAATCTTTTCTTCTTTCTTCTGTTAATGGTGGAATTGTAATACGAATCACTTCACCATCATTTTGAGGAGTTAAACCTAAATTTGCTTCAAAAATAGCATGTTCAATATCTTTTAAGATACTTTTATCATATGGTTTTACAACCAATTGACGACCTTCTACAACAGAAATACCTGAAGTTTGATTTAAAGGTGTTTTTTCTCCCCAGTAATCAACCATAACGCGATCTAACATATTAGGGTTTGCACGTCCAGCTCTTACTGTTGATAATTCATTATTAAAAGCCTCAATTGTTTTATTCATTTTTTCTTTTGTTTCTTCTAAAATTAAATTCAACATCTTATTCTTCTCCTTTAGAAATAGTCGTACCAATTAATTCACCATTACAAGCTTTTGCAATGTTTCCATCTTCTTGCATATTAAATACACACAAATCAATACCATTATCTTTACACAAAGTAATTGCAGTTTGATCCATAATATGTAAATCTTCATTTAATACATCTAAATATGTAATATGATCATATTTTTTCGCATTTGGATTTACTTTTGGATCATCTGAATAAACACCATCAACACCATTTTTAGCCATTAAAATGACATCAGCATTCACTTCAGCAGCACGAAGTGCAGCAGTTGTATCAGTTGTAAAGAAAGGACTTCCAGTACCTGCGCCAAAAATAACAATTCTCCCTTTTTCTAAATGACGTAAAGCACGTCTACGAATATATGGCTCAGCAACTTCTTTCATATCAATAGCAGATAATAAACGTGTATCAACACCAATAGTTTCCAAAGCATTTTGTAAAGCCATACCATTCATAACAGTTGCTAACATTCCCATATAATCTGCAGCAGCTCTTTCCATACCCATATCACTACCTGTTTTACCACGCCAAATATTTCCACCACCACATACGATAGCAATCTCAACACCTAAATCCTTAGCATCTTTAATTTGACGAGCAATATCAGCAACAACAATTGGATTAATACCAAAACCTTTTTCACCTGCTAACGCTTCACCACTTACTTTTAACAAAACACGATTGTACTTCATAATAATTCTCCTTTATTTTACAAGAAAAGGGCACAAAAAGTGTCCTCCCCCGATTATTTTTTACCCCTTAATTTGAGCAGCAACTTCGTCAGCGAAGTTTTCTTCTCTTTTTTGTAAACCTTCACCAACTTGATAACGTACCATTTCTAAAACTTGACCATTACCTAAATATTGAGCCACTGTCATATCAGGATCTTTAATAAATTCTTGATCTACTAAGCACATTTCTTTTAAATTTTTATTTAAACGACCTTCAACCATTTTTTCAATAATGTTTTCTGGTTTTGGTTTTGCACTTGCAGCGTTTTCTTCTAAAGCTTGAGTTCTTAATACATGTAATTCTCTATCTAACACTTCAGCAGGAATAGCTGTTCTGTCGATATATTGAGGTGCACTAGCAGCAACATGCATAGCAATATCTTTAGCTTTATCAGCATCAGTATTTGCTAATTTAACTAAGGCAGACATTTTTCCACCCATATGTGAGTATGAACCAAATGTTTCATCAGCATTTTTAGTTAATACAGTAAATCTTCTTAAACTTAATTTTTCTCCAATTTTGCCGCTCTTTTCAGCAATAACTGTTTCTAAATCTTTACCTTCAAGATCTAATTTTAATGCAGCTTCAACATCAGTTGGATTTCCTTTTAAAATAGTTGATGCGATTAAATGAACTAATTCTTGGAATTCAGCATTTTTAGCTACGAAGTCTGTTTCAGAGTTTACTTCAACAATTGCTGCTGCGTCTCCATCAACAACAAAAGCAGTTAAACCTTCAGCAGCGATACGATCTGCTTTCTTTGCAGCTTTTGCAATTCCTTTTTCTCTTAACCAGTCGAAAGATGCTTCTAAATCACCATCACATGCTTCTAATGCTTTTTTACAATCCATCATTCCAGCACCAGTTTTTTCACGTAATTCTTTTACTAATTTTGCACTAATTGCCATTTTCTTTTCCTCCATTAATTTTTATAAAAAAAGGAAAGCCTCGGCCTTCCTTAAATTAACTATGCTTCAGTTTTTTGTTCAGCTTCAGCTGGTTTGCTTACTTCAGCAGTTTTTCTAGGACGAGCATTGTTTTTATATCTTGGTCCTCTTTGTTTGCTTTCTTCTACAGAAGCAACAGCATCATTCATTGATACTTCTTTATCATCTTCATCTTTAACATAAGCAACAGTTAAAGGTTCACCTTTTGCTTCACATACAGCATCAGCCATTGCAGCAACGATTAATTTAACTGCTCTAATAGCATCATCGTTTGCTGGGATTACATAATCCACTTCATCAGGATCACAGTTTGTATCAACGATACCGAATACTGGAATTCCTAAAATTTTAGCTTCAGCCACAGCGTTATGTTCAACTTTAGGATCTACTACAAATAAAGCATTTGGTAATCTTCTCATTTCTTTGATACCACCTAAGTTCTTTTCTAACTTAGCTTTTTCTTTCATCATTAAGACTGCTTCTTTTTTAGTAAATAATTCTAAAGTTCCGTCTTCTTCCATTTTTTCTAATTCTTTTAATCTTCTAATTCTCTTTTGAATAGTTTTGAAGTTTGTTAAAGTTCCACCTAACCAACGAGAATTAACATAGAAGCTTCCAGATCTTTCTGCTTCTTCTTTAACAGCTTCTTGAGCTTGTTTTTTAGTTCCTACAAAAAGAACTTTTCCACCTTTAGCAACGATATCCATTAAAGCTGTATAAGCTTCATCGATTTTATCAGATGATTTCTTTAAATCAATAATGTAGATCCCGTTTCTTGCAGTGAAGATGTATGGAGCCATTTTTGGATTCCATCTTTTTGTTTGATGCCCGAAGTGAACACCAACTTCTAATAATTTTTTCATTGAAATTACTGCCATTGTAACTTCCTCCTTTTTGTTTTTTTCCTCCATTGTTTCTAACATTTTTCACCATTTCTGGCACTCGAAAAACGAATTCACAATGTGTGTATTTTTAATACCTGAGATATAATACCATAAACAATCACAAAAAACAAGATATATTCCTCATTTTCTCTGTTTTACTCGCTTTAATAGTTCAAAATAGATATGAGATTGATGGACAAAGCGATGATTCACAAAATAATAATTTTCATACCCTCTTTTAAACTCCCACTTTCTATGAAATGCAACTTTCTTATGCATAGGCATTGTAGGAATACGACTAAAAAACTCTCTTAAATAAACAGGGATACTTCTGTAATATTGAAATTGTTGATAAAAAAGAAAAGGAATAATCATAGACGTTTCGTAACTCAAATAAAAAACACTCAAAATCACAAGTGAAAAAACTGAAATTTTTAAACTCACTTCAAATGCTTTTTTTAAATCTATACATAATTGCAATAACAAACATATCAACCTATGCCCATCCATTGGATAAATAGGTACAAGATTAAAATAAAATATTAACGTATTCATCATTTTCAAATATTCACTTATATCATTGATAGGTAATAATTCTATAATCATAAACATGATCAAATGACTACAAGGTCCTGCTAAAACCACACATATTTCTTCTACAATCTCATGATTATAAAAATCTTTAAGTGACAAATAAGCTCCAAAAGGCAATATCTGCACTTCTTCTATTTCAAAATGAAAATAATATGCCATCAAAAGATGGCATAACTCATGAACACACACAATTCCTAAAGAGAGTAAAAAATATTGTTCAACTCTACAAATTAAGGAAAACAAAAGACAAATATACGTTAAGCTATGAATATGAATATTACTCAATAAACTCTTCAAATGTTTCATAATCCAGTTCTTTTTCACCTTGAGTAAAGACAATCAAAACTTTATCTTGATATGTGCCTAGAATTGTTGCAGCATCGACTTGATCATAAAGATTTACAAAAACATCATTCATATTTCCAAATGTCACTTCAACATTATTTTCAAGTAATACTGTGACATATTGACCTAACATATTTTGTTCTCCTACATAAATAACTCTTCCTTTTTCAAAATTTAATACCTCATTACTTTGATTTGTATAATAGTTATCTTTTAAATGAGTATAAGAAACTTTTTTAGAAACAAGGACAGAATTGTCTTTATTTAATAAAGCATGAAACTGTGTTTGTATCCAATTTATTGACTGTTTAAAATTTTGATCATTGAAAATATAATCTTTAATCAATGTTCCATTAGGACTTACCTTCACATAAGCTCCAATTGTTACAACAACCAACAACACAACCATCGTTTTAATCATTCCATTATACAATCTTTTAAAATGATAATCAGTTAATTGTCTCTTTTGATTCTTTCTTATACGTATACGCTTTTTTATTTCATCAATTTCATTCACATGTTGTTCACCTCTTAACACAACTTATGAAATATCTTATCTAAAAATACGTTCAAATAAAGGTTTCTTTCTATTTTTTGGAAATGGAATCTCCTCTCCTTCTAATCTTTTTGCAATTCTTGTAAAACATTGAGATAAAAATGTATTTTCGCTCGAAGATATAGGAACCCCTTTATTATTTGCATCAATCATTTGATAGTCATCATAAATAATCCCTAATATTGGAATAGACAAAATATCATGAGCATCTTGTATAGATAAACATCTTCCTTTTTGAACATTATCTTCATTATATTTATTAACAATCATATGTAAATTATGGATTCCTTGTTTCAACAACAATCCAATCACTCTATCAGCATCTCTTATAGAAACAATATCCAAAGTCACAACAATAATTGCTTCATCACCTAAACGACTTGCATATTGAAAACCTTTTTCAACACCTGCCGGACTATCTATTAAAATATAATCAAATTCTCTTTTTAACTGATCAATCATCTTTAACATATAATCTATATTTAGATTTTCAAATGAAAGAGATTTACAAGCAGGTAATAAAAAGAGTGATGGCAATCTTTTATCCTTAACGAGAATCTGCTTCAAAGAACATTTACCACTGATGACATCTTTCAAATCAAAAAGCACACGATTTTCTAGTCCCATCATTACATCTAAATTTTTAAGCCCAAAATCAGCATCTACCAGACATACCTTTTTACCTTGTTTAGAAAGTGCATATCCAACGTTAACACTAATACTGCTTTTACCAACACCACCTTTACCCGATGTCAATACAATAATCCTTGTCATAATACTCCTCCCTCATGCATGTATCAATCTGTTTATTATCATATCGTTTTTTCAATGCAAATGATGTCGTATTTTGCTTAAGTTTTTGATTTTTCAAAATATCATGTATTGTCACATTACCATAGATTTTTGCATGCTCATTCATCACTATCAAATGGCCTGACATTTGATTTAAAAAATAAACATCTTCATAACAATAAATGTAAGCATCACTATGTATTGTTCCTAAGAACAACGTTGGTTTTGTTACATAAATTTCTTCACCATTATAAACATCTTCTTTACTCAAATGAATATGTTGATATGAAGAAATGGTATTCATTCCTTCAAAGAGTATTTTCTTAGTTTGACTCAAAAAATTTATTAAATCAGTAATTTCATGATCTTGCATAACTCGACAACCAAAATCAAAAAAAGCTCTTGGGTAAAAACCATCTTGATTAAAAAACGGTTGATCCAAAAGCTTTTGTAAATCATTGAACACGTCAGAAAATGCTACATCTTCACGACATTTTAAAACTAAAATTTCATTAATCCCTTTAACTTCTATATTCATAATTTCACCTCTGTATCGATATAGTTATAGATTCCATAGACAAGCAGTGAAAAAACAAAATTTAAACCTAGCGTTGGTAATAAACGCATAATTATAAATTGAATTATTGGATAACTTGTCATATTGGTAACCCACATTAACCAATATACAATAATTTCAGTTATGAAAATTGTCGAAATACAAAATAGTGAAGATTCAAACAAAGAAAACTTCTCTATTTTTATCACAAAACAACGAATAAAGGCGATTAAGAAATAAATAAGTATATATATAGCTAAAGAATGCGAATAAACAACTGTATAATAAGTTCCACAAATGACTGCATAAAAATAATTTTCAGGACTGTCTAAATGTTTCACTAATAAAGTAAAAAACATCAATCCAATATATGGAACAATCGGGATTGTTTGGCGAGCAAAATTATAAGGTAAGAAAAAACTGATTGTACTGTCTATAACAAAACAAATTAAAATAATTAGAAACGATTTTACTAAACGATTCACTTGCTATTAACTCTTTGCACAACCGCAACATAATTCAATGAATCAAAATTAGCGCTTGGCTTAACTTGACAAACAGATTCGGTTGCCTCACTTTTTGGTGTAAAACTACTTACAGTACCTACCAAAATACCTTTAGGACTTTTACCCACACCACCAAGACCACTCGTTACAACTCTCGCATCTTTATCTAATTTTTCTACATCACTGAGTAATGTAATACGATATGTTTGTGTTTGCGTATCATATCTATTTAATAAACCATAATATTCTTGATTATCACTCATAATCATGACCGGTAATTGAGAATGGGGATTTTCAGCCGATAATAAAGAAACGGTTGAAGATATCTTATCAGTTTTTGTAACTGTACCAATCATACCCTTTGCACTAATCACTGCCATCCCTTCTTTGATTCCAGACGTTTCACCTAAATCTATAGTGATTTCATTTGTCCAACTTTCTACATCTCGTGAAATAACTTTGGCATATCGTACATTATAATCAGTTGATAGAAAATCAATTTTTGTGATTTCTTTCATTTGTTCTAATTCTAAAGAAAGGGTTTCATTAATTGCTGCTTCTCTTGCATATTTATCAAGTTGTTGTTTTAAAAGTTCATTTTCTTTATAAACATCTTTTAATTCATTGAATTCTGAAAAAAGACCACTAACATATTGAATAGGTGTTTTAACAAGATAGTATTCAATATTTGCAACTGTATCTTTTAAAATAGATTCAACAACAGTAAAAATAATAATTCTTCTTTGGAATTTCTTTTTTTGACGATCTTTATACAACAAAATAATCCCTCCTTACATGCATTCATTATAATATCTAAAATACAAAAAAGCAAACGAAAAAAGACAAACATCAATCATGTTCATCTTTAAACTTCTTTTTAGCAATAATGCTATAATATTCATTCCAACCAATCACGATGTGATCAATGACATCAATTCCCATCATTTTTCCAAGTTCAATAAATTGATTTGTTAAATAAATATCTTCTTGACTAGGTTCACTATCTCCACTAGGGTGATTATGGCATAAAACAATTCTTGCACTACTAACACTGACTGCTTCTTTAAACACTTCCCTAGGTGTCACTACACTCATATTAAGTGAACCGATAAATAAAGTTTTCTTCTTAATCAAACAATTACGTGTATCCAAACATAAGATTAAAAAGTGTTCTTGTTTTAAAAACATCAATTCATCTTTAACTGTTAAATATATGTCATAAGGTGTTAATAAAGAATGATGTGTTGATTGTTTTGATTTTAAACGTTTACTCATTTCTATAACACTTAGTATTTCAATAGCCTTCGCTTGTTTAATACCTTTTAATGAAATTAATGTTGAATAATCTACATATTGTAATTGATCAAAACCACCAATTTCATAAAGCAATCTTTGTGCTAATTGCAAAACAGATTCTTCTTTATTACCTGTTCTTAAAATCAAAGCAAGTAATTCTATATTCGATAATGATTCTATACCTTTAGAAAATGCTTTTTCTCTAGGATTTTCTTCGATAGGTAAATGCTTTATCATGCTTAATCTCCTTCACTAAGCAGTTCTAATAATTTTTCTTCTGTGACGCCTTGGCTAACAGTATATTGTTTCATGATGCCTTTAAGTTCTTGTACTTGTTTTTCGATATCTTTTTGATTATCACTTATATGAGACAAAACATAATACTGTCCATCCCTTTCATAAAAATAGCCATTAATTCCATTCTTTTTTAATTCATTCAATCTATTGTTTTTATTTTGCTCTTCTTTATATATACCAACTTGATAAACATAATATGTCTTTTGATCAATTGTCAAAATATATGTAAAAGCAATCATAAAAACAAGAGATAAAACAAAACTCATAATCATAACTTTGAATTCAAATTTCATAATCTATTCACCTCATACATTCATATGAGGTGAATAGAACAATTATGACAGGTTAATTACCCCATTCAATTTTAAGTAATCTTGGAATAGAAATACGACCTCTTTTTGATTTATAAATCTTGTAAAGTGCTGTACCTAAAATCAAATACAATAAAGCTGTACTTGCTGCAATCCCGCCACATAATTCATATTGTTCTTGTAAAGAGAGTTCTTTCATATCATGTCTTCCTTTCTTATTTCATAGCCCTCACTTATATATACGCGAAAAAAAGATAAATTACTTTTAGAAAATGAAAAAAAGGATAAAAAATTTTATCCTTTCATCTTTTCAATCTTTTCTTGAACACTTTCATACTTAGTTTTATAGTCAGCTAATTTTGCTTTTTCAGTATCTACTTTTTGTTGAGGGGCTTTAGAAACAAAGTTTGGATTAGAAAGCATACCTTCACAGCGTTTGATTTCTCCTATTAATTTTTGAAGTTCTTCTTCTAATTTCTTTTGTTCTGCAGACAAATCAATATAATCCCCAAGTTCAATAATTAAAGCTTGTCCACCTTTAATCATTTCAGTTGCAACATTATCAGAAGTTTCTACATTATATCCAAAACAACGTGCATGACATAATTTATAAATATATGGTGAAAGATTATCTAGTAATGTTGATAATTGTTCATCTTTAGTTTGAATACTATAAGCTATCTCAATTGTATTTTTAATCACATAAGTTGCTCTCATATTACGAATACCTTTAATAATATCAAACAAGTAAATAAATTGATCATTAATTGCTTCATTATTAAATGCAGAATTAACTTCAGGCCACTTAGCAATACAAATAGACTCAGCCTTATGAGGAATAGATTGATAAATTTCTTCTGTCACAAATGGCATAAATGGATGCAATAAACGAACAATTGCATTTAACACATAAATAAGTGTATATTGTGTTGCTAGTTTTTCTTGTTCGTTATCACTATTTAAGTGAACCTTAGACAATTCAATATACCATGAACAGAAATCATCCCAAATGAAATTATATAATTCACTACCCACATTAACGAATTCATATTTTTCCATATTTTCATCTACAGATGCAATAACATCATTTAAACGATTTAAAATCCATTGATCTGATAAATTTAAATAATCAAATGATAAATCATCATATGACATTTCTTGGTCAATATTCATCAAAACAAAACGTGCACTATTCCAAATTTTATTAATAAAGTTCCAAGATGATTCTAATTTTTCTGGAATATATCTCAAATCCATACCTGGCGCAGAATTCGTTGTTAAGAAGAAACGAAGTGTATCTGCCCCATATTGATCAATAACATCCATTGGATCAACACCATTTCCTAAAGATTTAGACATTTTTCTTCCTTGTTCATCACGAATCAAACCATGACATCTTTAAATGGTCTATCTTTTGTAAATTCTAATGATTGGAAAATCATACGAGATACCCAGAAGAAAATAATATCATATCCAGTCACTAATGTATCTGTTGGGAAGTAACGGTTTAATAAAGTACTTTCTTCATCAGGCCAACCCATTGTTGAAAATGGCCATAATGCACTTGAAAACCATGTATCTAAAACATCTTCATCTTGTTTCCAGTTTTCTATATCTTCAGGTGCAACTTTACCTACATAAACTTCTCCAGTTTCTTTATGATACCACGCTGGTACTTGATGTCCCCACCATAACTGACGAGAAATACACCAATCTTCAATATTTTCCATCCATTGTTTAAATGTTTTTTCAAAACGTCCTGGAATAAAATTAACTTTAGAATCTTTTAATTGATTTTCTAAGGCAGCATTTGCTAATGGTTTCATTTTAACAAACCATTGCTTAGATAAGTATGGTTCAACAATTGCATCGCTTCTTTCAGAATGTCCTACTTGATGCACATGTGCTTCTATACGATCAACAACACCATTGTTTTCAAAATCTTTAACTAAAGCTTCACGACAAGCAAAACGATCCATACCAGCATATTTATGACACATCTCATTCATCGTTCCATCATCATTCATACATTTAGGCATTGCAAGATTATATTTTTTTGCTAGTGCAAAGTCATTTGGATCATGTGCAGGTGTACATTTCATAACAGCAGTTCCAAAGCTCATATCAATATAATCATCAGCCATAATTGGTAAAGCTTCACCATTTGCTGGATTGATTGCATGTTTTCCTACCAAATGTGTATATCTTTCATCATCAGGATGTACAAATATTGCTTGGTCTGCAAACATTGTTTCAGGACGTGTCGTTGCAATAACAAGTGTTTCTCCCGTTTCAACAACTTTATATTTGAAATAATACATATGTCCTTCAATTTCTTTATGAATAACTTCAATATTTGATAAAGCTGTTCTTTGAACAGGATCCCAGTTAATAATACGTTCTCCTTGATAAATTAAACCTTTTTCATATAAAGCTACAAAAACTGTTTTAACCGCTTCACTTAACCCTTCATCAAGAGTAAAACGTTCTTTAGAATAATCTAATGATAAACCAAGTTTTTCCCATTGCGCACGAATAATAGAAGCATATTCTTCTTTCCAAGACCAAGCCTTTTCTAAGAAACCTTCTCTACCTAAATCATAACGAGAAATACCATCTTCTCTTAATCTCGCTTCAACTTTCGCTTGAGTCGCAATTCCCGCATGATCCATTCCAGGTAACCACAATGCATCATAACCTTGCATTCTTTTATAACGAATAATCATATCTTGTAAAGTTGTATCCCAAGCATGACCTAAATGTAATTTACCAGTTACATTTGGTGGTGGAATCACAATGCTATATGGTTTCTTAGAAATATCACCAGCTTCAAAATATTTCTTATCAATCCAATGTTTGTATTTTCCTTCTTCAACTTCCTTATGATTATATTTTGTTGCTAGTTCTTTCATCTACATTTTCCCCCTCATCTAAATCCTCAGGAATATCTTTGTCATAAAAATCTTCTTTATTTGCTAAAACAAAGTCAATTAACTTTTCTGATAAATTTGTTGATCCAACTAATGTTACAAATTCATTTGTAAAATCAGAGAAATTATAACGAGAATATTGTCCCATTTCTGGATCATCTTCATCATCTTCTTCATTATTTTCAATAATTTCTGCAAAACGTCTTGCTGCTTTCATTAAGTCTGCTAATTCATGCGAACCAACTTTTTCAAAATATGCATCAATATCTTTCACATACGGTTCAGTCACAGGGCTTAAGAAGAAACTATGTAATGATGCATGTGGTCCATCAATTGTTGATGTTGCTTGATAAATCCCATAAAGTAATTTTTCACTTTCATTCATGTTCTCAAAATAGTTATCAAAATCATCTTCTTCTTTTCTCATACAATGAAATAATGCCGCAGATGTAACATCTTCTCTTGGACATGTATCAAAAATTCCCGGCTTTAAATAAGAATATCTTTCTTTCTTTGCATAGTAAGCCAATTCTGCTTCTTTTCTTTTTTGCTTACCATCACGAACTCTTTTGCCAAAAAAATAACCTAGAAACATAAGAGATACGATTAAAAATAAAACAGCTATCATTTGTCTTGTTTGTAGACTCATCAATTTTCCTCCTTCAATAAAAAAGAACATTCGCTTAAGGACGAATGTTCGTGGTACCACCTTAATTCATATACGCATGTATATCTCAAAACTTTAACGCAGTAATACGTGCTTTCCTACTTAAGTTCAAAAAGCATACTCCAGGGCTACCTTCCACTTCTCTTTCTACTTCTTTTCCACCAACTAGAAGTTCTCTATAAGAAATACAAAATGTACTCCTCCCCTTCAACGTAAGTACATCATAGCAAACTCACATTTAAAAGTCAATCTTAATCTTAACAAGTCAATTGATTCGTTAACGATTGAATCGAATCTAAATAATAAAGCAAACGTGATAATTTAATAATATTTTCAATTTCATCATCACTATAATAAATCATAGGAACAATATTCATTAAACAACAAAGTAATACTTTTTCTTCTTGAGTTAATTCTATTTTCTTAAAATAATATTGACTTAAACAATCTAAATCAAATAAGATATCTGGTACTTTTTGATACATATCAAAAATATCATATAAAGGCATATCTATACAAATATGGTCAAGAGATAAAAAGACTTTTTCTTTTAATGCAATATGATTATAATCAAAATGTTTGTATGTTAAACAAACACGGATTTGTGTATAATCTTGAGTCATCATCATATATTGATTTAAATATTGTTTTGCCATGCATAAAGCATTATAAATACGATAATAATTCATTATTAATAACCATTGGCTTGGAGAACGATAGACTATCGTCTCATAATTTTGAATCATTTGTGTATAATAAAGTTCTCTTTCTTGAATAACATCACAAATATCTTTTTGCAGTTTCATAAAATAATCTTGATTGACTTTTGTATAATAAAAACTTTTTGTGTGTAAAGATGCAAGAGTTTCAAAATAAAATTTAATTTTGACTTCTTTCATCATTCCTTGATTGTTATGAACTGCTTCCATAATATAATAATATTTTGATTGATAAGGTGTTGCCCTTGTCCCTTGTTTATTTTTTAAAACATCTACAAAGATATTTAAGTGTAAGACTTCTATCCATTCATAAATTTTATCAATAGATTGATTTTTAACAATTTTCATATAATAAATTCGATTGAAAGTTTTTAATTTATAAACATGTTCATTGACCTTGATGACACCAATCACTTCTAAGCCATAATCATGCATTAGTTGTGTTTTCATGAAAAATAAGGAATAATCACAATAGTCCCTCTTTCTAATAAACGATCATGATTATATTCTTTGATACGGTACTCGTCAACTTGGTAGTGTTTTGAAATAGATTGATAAGTATCACCATCTTGAACAATATATAAATAATAAGTCCCCATATCAGCATTATCAACTTCTTTTTGATGATTTTCTTTTTCTACCTTAGGTTTCTTTTGTAAAGATTCTTTAAGAATTTCATTTTCAACAACGACTTTTTCTAAACTTTCTTCCCTTAAAAGTTCTTCTACTTGATCAATATAATCATCTTCTGCATGTTCTTCCTGTTTCACATCTGCAATAACTTCTCTATCCTCATCATCTTTTACACCATAAATACATGCCTGAATAGATAATGCTAAATTCCCATCAACAAAACGATAATCAAAATCTTCAACTTTCACAGAAAATTCTTTTTTATCCTCAACTTTAGAATATTGAGCTAAAATATCTAAATCAATACTATCTGAAAATGTCTTTTTATCACTATCATTTTTATATTCACCATTGATCATAATACAACCATAAGCTCTCATACCTTGATTTTCCATTTTATAGTTAATTGATTCATCAACTGAAACAGAAATCAATTCTTTTAAACTATGGTTTAAATCAATCATCTTTTTAAAACAAATTTTTTGCATATCTTCTTTTCCTCCTATACAAGAATATATGCGAGAAATAAGAGAATATGAAAAAATCAATCTCAAACGAGATTGATCTTATTTATTAATTAATGATAAAGCTTGTTCTAAAACAGCAGCTCCATTCATCATACCGTATTCTTTCATACCGATATTATCAACTGGTACACCATTAGCATCTGCTTCAATAGCTTTTTGAGCATAACGCACTTGAGGACCTAATAAAATCACATCAGCTTTTGATGCATTAGCTTTCACTTCATTAGCTCCTACAGCCCAAATATCTGTTTGAATCCCCTTTTCTTGTCCAGCTTTCTTCATTTTTTCAACCAATAAACTTGTTGACATACCAGAAGCACAGCACAACATAATTCTAATCATTTCAAATCCCCCTATTCATTTATATAAACTTTTGATTTTAAATATCTTGAAAACACAATTTAAATATTGCATTCCAAACCTCGTCTATTCCTTTACCATTTAAACTAGAAAATCTTACAAACTGATCATTCTTATCAAATTGTAAAGTTTCTTTAATCATTTTTTCATTCTTTTGTAAATCATTACGCTTTAATTTATCTTCTTTTGTTGCAACAACAATAACAGGAATATCATAATACTTCGCATAAGCATACATTTCTTTATCATCACGTGTTGGTTTATGACGATAGTCCACAATCAAAACAAGTCCTTTTAAATTATCTCTTTGACTTAAATATGTATCAATCATATCACCAAAGCTTTCTTTGATTTTATCATTAACTTTCGCATAACCATATCCTGGAACATCAACTAATCTTAATTCATCATTAATATTAAAGAAATTAAGCGTCCTTGTTTTTCCAGGTGTACCCGATACTTTTGCAAGTTTCTTACGACCTGTAATTGTATTAATTAAACTTGATTTCCCAACATTACTACGTCCTGCCATACAGATTTCAGGTAATGTATTATCAGGCCATTGTGATTTCCATGCTGCACAAAGCATAAAATCCGCCTTATTGACTTTATACATAATATCTCCTCCTAAAAATAGAGTCATAATATGACTCTATTATAATAATGCATGTTCAATGACCGTGTCAATGTGATCTGCTAAAACAATATCTAAATCTTTTTGTACAGATTCAGGAATATCATCAATATCCTTTGCATTATCTTTAGGAATAATAATCTTTTTAATTCCACTACGATGTGCAGAAATTGATTTTTCTTTTAGTCCACCAATTGGTAAAACTTGTCCTCTTAAAGTAATTTCACCAGTCATCGCAATGTCATCACGTACAGGTCTTTCGCTAAATGCAGATAAGATTGCTGTTGTAAGAGTGACACCAGCACTTGGACCATCTTTCTTTACCGCTCCTTCAGGAACATGAATATGAATATCTTGTTTATCAAAAGCAACATTATCTAATCCATACTTTTCTCTATTTGCTTTCATATAGTCTAAAGCAATAGATGCTGATTCTTTCATAACATCGCCTAATTGCCCAGTAATAATAAACTTACCTGAACCTTCAAAATGATTTACTTCAATCGGTAAAATATCTCCACCGTACTGTGTATAGGCCATTCCTGTTACAACGCCAACTTGTGGTCTATCCATTTTCTTTGTATGTTCAAATGGTGCTTTGCCTAAATAATCTTCTAATTGATTAATTGTTAACGCAATTGATAATGATGAATCTTTTAAGATTTTAAGTACTGATTTACGACAAATTTGAGCGATTAAACGTTCTAACTGTCTCACTCCAGCCTCTCTTGTATAATGACGAATAATATACATCATTGTCTCATCATCAATTGTTAATTGTTCTTGTTTTAAACCATGTTTTTCAAGTTCTTTTCTTAAAAGATGACGTTTTGCAATTTGTAGTTTTTCTTGTTCAGTATAAGAAGAAATTTCAATAACTTCTAAACGATCTCTTAAAGGACCTGGAATACTTCCTAAGTCATTAGCTGTCGCAATAAATAAAACTTGTGATAAATCATAAGGTTCTTCTAAATAGTTATCAGAGAAGAATTGATTTTGTTCTGGATCTAAAACTTCAAGCATAGCACTTGTTGGATCGCCTTTATAATCACTAGACATTTTATCAATTTCATCTAATAAAAATACTGGATTAACAACTCCTGCTTTTTTCATACCTTGAATAATACGACCAGGCATTGAACCTAAATAAGTACGTCTATGCCCTCTAATTTCAGCCTCATCTTTCACACCACCTAACGATGCTTTAACAAACTTTCTCCCTAATGCACGTGCAATAGATTTAGAAATAGATGTTTTCCCAACACCTGGAGGACCAACTAAACAAATAATTGGTGCATTTAAAGATTGTGTCATTTGTTTAACTGCTAAATGTTCCACAATTCTTTCTTTTGGTTTTTCTAAACCAAAATGATCTTCATCTAAAACTTGTTCTACACGTGTAATATCTTGTTCATCTTCTGTTGATTCATACCAAGGTGTTTTTAACACCCAGTCAATATAAGTACGAACAACATTCGCTTCAGATGATGATGCAGGCATCATATCATAACGTCTTAATTCTTCTTCTAATTTCTCTTTCACATGTTTTGGATATGGTTTATTTTGAATTTCTTCACGAATATAATCACTATCATCTTCTTTATGAGGCGTATCCCCTAATTCTTCTTTGATAGCACGTAATTTTTCACGTAGATAGTATTCTTTTTGATTTTCATCAATACTTTCTTTAACTTTCATATTGATTTTTTCTTCAAGATCGTGAATAACTTTTTCTTCTTCCATACTCGCAAGAACTAGTAACAAACGTTTATTGACATCATTTTCAGCAAGTATCTTATGTCTGATTGGTAAATCAATTTGAATATATTGAGCAACAGAATCTGCAAGTTCACTTGCACTCATACCTTGACTTAATGAATTTGATATATTTCTAGGCATCACAGTACCACGATTAAAAGATTGAATTTGCTCAGTTAATTTTCTAACTAATGCAACTTCTTCATTATGATCACCTTTTTGATCCTCTAAATATTTAACCTTACCATACAAACAACCATCACGTTCTTCTAAAGATAAGAGTTCAATTCTCTTTTGACCTTTAACGGTTAATTTTATTGTTCCATGATTATCTCTTTTAATTCTTCTTTGAATTTTACATAAAGTCCCATAATGATAAACATGATCAAAATCAGTATATT
Organism: uncultured Erysipelotrichaceae bacterium; assembly: GCA_937917505.1. Taxonomy (GTDB): domain Bacteria; phylum Bacillota_I; class Bacilli_A; order Erysipelotrichales; family Coprobacillaceae; genus CALDMQ01. The sequence continues at coordinate 29,659 of CALDMQ010000063.1, forward strand.
CATCAAGAGGATTGATTTGTGAAATAAAAACAATATTTTCATCATATTCATTTACACTTATATTCATAGCATTTAAGCTAAAACTTCTCCCTACATCTAAAGAGAGTTCGTGATTAGGAAATACAACCATTCCTCGCGTGCATATAACAGGTAATTCAACGATGATATCTAATTCTTCCATACGCATAACCTCCTTTGTATTGATTATAATAGATTTATTCTATCTTGTCATTTCATAAGACTTATAAAAACAAGACGCATTAAGCGTCTTATTTGATATTGTCTTTGACTAATTGAAGTGCTTTTCTTGAAGCTAAGTCACCTTTGATTTGAATCATTTGAGATTCAAATAATTTCTTAACTTCATCAAATTCACGTCCATAATAAGTCGCAATTTCTTTGATTTCTGCATCTACTTCTTCGTCAGTAACTTCGATATTTTCAGCTTTTACAATTTCAGAAAGAATTAAGTTGAATTTAACTCTCTTTTCAGCTTGTTCTCTCATTTCATCTTTCATATCATCTGCAGTTTTGCCAGTAAATTGTTGGAATAATTCTAAAGTTAAACCTTGTTGAGATAAGTTTTGTTCAACATCTCTCATCATGTTATCTAATTCATTTTCAACCATAACAGCTGGTACATTTAAAGGTGTGCTTTCTACAACTGCATTGAAAACATCATCATTGAATTTATTATC
>CALDMQ010000064.1 GCA_937917505.1 uncultured Erysipelotrichaceae bacterium
TTTTGATGGATGATGATCCATTAAAGATTTCTAAAGCTATTCAAATTTCTCGTAAATGTTTGAGAATTGTTTATCAAAATATTTACTTTGCCATTGGTGTTAAATTGCTTTGCTTATTTTTAGGAGCAGTGGGAATTGCTAATATGTGGTTGGCTATTTTTGCTGATGTAGGTGTGATGATTATTGCAATCTTGAATGCTATTCGTGCATTGTCTGTCAAAAACTTGTAAAATTTGACAAGTATTGAAAAGTAGTATAGAATGTAAGTGAAAAATAAATTTAACAGTGTTTTTTAGAAACACTGTTCTTTTAAAAACGTGAGTTAGCACAAACTAACGTTTGTATCGGAGTTAGGAGGATTACAATGAAATTAGATGAACTTTTAGTAGGAGAGAGTGCTCAAATTGTATCGGTCGAAGGTGAGGGGGCTTTGCGTCAACACTTTTTGGATATGGGACTTATTCCTGGAGTTGAAGTGATTGTTGTTAAATACGCTCCTATGGGGGATCCTATTGAATTAAAAATACATGATTATGAATTGACAATCCGTCTAGCTGATGCAAAACAAATTGAAATTACTAAACAATATCAAAATCATCCAAAAGAATATACATTAACAGAACTTAAAAAAAATCATCCGGGTTATGGAGAAAATGGTAAATTATATCATGATAAAAAAACAGAAACACCATTATCTGATGATGAAGTTTTAACATTTGCTTTAGTTGGAAATCAAAACTGTGGAAAAACAACATTGTTCAATCAATTGACTGGTTCCATGCAACATGTTGGAAACTTCCCGGGTGTAACAGTCGATCGCAAAGATGGTCATATTAAAGGTTATCCTCAAACATTGATTACAGATTTACCAGGAATTTATTCTATGTCACCTTATAGTAGTGAAGAAATTGTGACACGTGAGTTTTTATTAAAAGAAAAACCTAAAGGAATTATTAATATTATAGATGCAACGAATATAGAACGAAATCTTTATTTAACAATGCAGTTGTTAGAATTAGATATGCCTATGGTTGTGGCTTTAAATATGATGGATGAACTTAGAAAAAATGATGGTTCTATCATGGTTAGTGAATTAGAACAATTATTAGGTGTACCTGTTGTTCCTATTTCAGCGGTGAAAAATGAAGGAGTAGATGAACTTGTAGAACATGCGATTCATGTCGCTAAGTATCAAGAAAAACCAATGAAACAAGATTTCTGTCCAAACGAAAGTCCTTTACATAGAGGAATCCATGCAGTTATGAAACTTGTGGAAGATCATATTCAAGAAGCTGATTTACCAATTCGTTTTGTATCTACCAAAATTATAGAAGGTGATGAAAAAATAATTGAGACGCTTGCATTATCTGAACATGAAAAGCATATCTTAGAAGAAATCACGCAACAAATTGAAAAAGAATCAAATCTAGATAGAGTTGCGATTGTCGCAAAAATGCGTTTTGATTTTATTTTATCAATTTGTTATGCGACTGTTGTTAAACCAAAGGAAAGTATTGAACGTATTCGTAGTAAACGTATTGATAAGTTATTAACAGGAAAATATACAGGTATTCCGTTATTTATTGGAATCATGGCTATGATTTTCTATTTGACATTTAATGTTATTGGTGCTTTTTTGCAAGATCTTCTTGCAATGGGGATTGATCAAATAACGTTTATGGTTGATTCATTGCTTACCAATACACATGTAAATACAACTTTGCATTCTTTAATTATTGATGGTATTTTTAATGGTGTCGGTGGAGTTTTAAGTTTCTTACCAATTATTGTGACTTTATTTTTCTTCTTATCATTATTAGAGGATAGTGGATATATGGCAAGAGTTGCTTTTATTATGGATAAGTTACTTAGAAAACTTGGACTTTCTGGAAGAAGTATTGTTCCTATGCTTATTGGTTTTGGTTGCACTGTTCCAGGTGTTATGGCAACACGTACATTACCATCACAACGAGATAGAAAAATGACAATTTTCCTGAGAATGCAGGAATTGTTATGATTGGTTTGTATGTTTTAGGAATTATTATTGGCATTATCATGGCCTTGATTTTTAAGAAAACAGCATTTAAAGGAGAAGCTGTTCCATTTGTTATGGAGTTACCTAATTATCGTTTGCCAGCTTTTAAGAATACAGTTCATTTATTATGGGATAAGTCAAAAGATTTCTTACAAAGGGCTTTTACTGTTATCTTTATAGCTACAATTTTGATTTGGTTCTTACAAAATTTTGATTTACGTTTAAATATGGTTAGTGATTCTCAAAGTAGTATTTTAGCTTATATTGCTGGTTTCATTGCTCCTATCTTTGAACCACTAGGATTTGGAGATTGGCGTATTACAACAGCATTGATTTCAGGCTTTTTAGCCAAAGAAAGTGTTGTGTCTTCTCTTACTGTTTTATTTGGAAGTACAAATGCAATACTTGCAACACTTTCTACTGCTTCTTGCTTATCTTTACTTGTCTTTTGTTTACTTTATACACCATGTGTTGCAGCAATTGCTTCAATTAAACGTGAATTAGACGCGAAATGGGCAACATTAATTGTAATTGGACAATGTATGATTGCTTGGGTTGTTTCTTTGATTACATATATGATGGTGACTTTATAAGGAGGGTGTTTTATGGTTGATATGATGATTATACTTTTATTAAGTGTTTATGTTGGTTATATTGTTTATCGTATGTGGAAGAAGAAAAAAACAACGCCTAAATGTGATGGGCATTGTCTAGGGTGTCCTTATAAATAAGCATCATAAAGAAAAAATGACATGAGTGCATCTTGTCCTTTGATATTGAAATCTTTATTGATCTGATTTCTTCTATGCATACCGAGATGTTCATAAAAACCATATGAACAACTTGTATCTGTATATAAATAAAAGCATTTGACATGATAAGATTTCATTTGGGTTATGTAATTTTGGAAAAGCACTTTTCCAAGACCTTGTCCTCTTACTTTTGAAGATAATGCAAAGAATGCAACTTCTGCATCATAGGTAAGAGGGCTTTGTTTAAGAAGCTCTTTGTCAATGGTATTGACACTTCCAAATGTTTTCATAACTTCACGACCACGACGTGTCATATATAAAGAGAGTAGTAAACTTATTTGTTTGAGTCTATAATAAAAATGAAAATGAAAATGATGTTTTTGTTTGATGTTTCCTAGTAGAATACCAACAGGTTGATGATTCACAGTCACAACTTCACTATAAGTGTGATTGGCTAAACAACTGTATAAAAATAAATAAGATAATTTTTTAGCAGTCTTTGAATCACAAAACATTTCATAGTTCCAAGTTTCCTTGATGATTTCTGCGATATAAGGGGTATCCTTTTTAAAGAAAGGACGATAACTGATTTTTGTAGACATATTATTTCCTCCTTGACTTTCTTTTGTTATAATAAGTATAAAAGGTACAGTTACTGTAGAGTCAAGGAGAATTTTTATGAAATTAACAGTGTCTAAATTTGCAAAACTTCATAATATCAATAAAAGAACTTTACATTATTATGATGAGATAGGTTTGTTTTCTCCTCAATATATTGGAGAGAATGGTTATCGTTATTATGATTATCGTCAAAGTTTTGTGTTAGAAAATATATTGATGTTAAAAGAGTTACATATGAGTATTGATGAAATCAAACAGTATCTTGCTAATCCTAATGTCAATGATTTTATGAATCTATCAAAACAATGTCTTGAAGATATAGATAAACAAATAGCTTATCTTCAAAAGACAAAAGAATTATTAATAAGGAAACAAAAGCAAATAGAAGAATCTCAAAAGATTCAAGATCAAGATATCTTTATCATTGATAGAGAAGAAGAATGGATCTTTTGTACACCTGTACCTTTTTATGAATTAGATGTTACAAATCTATTTCATCATTTAAGTGTTGTTAAGGAAAAAGAAAACCAAAGAATAGGGTGTGGAAGTTATATTTCATTAGATAAGGTTTATCAACATCAATATGATGAATATGACGGCTTTTATACACCTATGACTTGTATTGATAATCAAAAAGATTTGATATGCCTAGAAAAAGGAAAGTATTTATGCGGGTATTGTATAGGACGTTTTGAAAAGATTCCAGATTTATATGAAAAGATGTTAACCTATGCAAAAAAACATCTCTTGAAACTGAAAGGTTATGCTTATGAAATAGGTCTCAATGAAATGGTTTTATCTTGTGAAGATGATTATGTCACAAGAATATTGATACGTATTGATGAAAGTAAGAAATGAAAAAGATTGTGTGCTTGTTTTTGGTAATTTTATGAATTATGTAAGTTGTAGATTTAAAAGTTGTTTAAGATATAATGTTTGCTTTTGAAGGCGATATTAGTCATTTGGAACACTAGATAAATGTAAGTATTATTACTATGATAGTGAAGTCATACATATAGATGAAATATCGTGTGATGAGTTGTTTGAAGAAAAATGAGAAAAACAAGAACTGTTTTGTCAAGAAAGTTTTTTAATTCGTAGTCATATGATTTTGAATCCATAAATATTATGAATAAAAATCGTGATTTTTAAAGAAAAGAGTGTTAGAATGTAAATAATTAAAGGAGAGTGAAAAAAAATGATTAAAATCGGAATTGTGGGATATGGAAATCTTGGACGTGGTGTAGAAAGTGCTTTGACTTATAGTCAAGATATGGAATTGGTTGGAGTATTTACACGAAGAAAACCTGAAACTGTTCAAGTGCGTACAGATGTACCTGTTTATGAAATGAGTCAATTAAATGATATGCAAGATCAAATTGATGTTTTAATTCTTTGTGGAGGGAGTGCTAATGATTTACCAACACAAACAGTTGAGCTTGCAAAGTCGTTCAATGTTGTAGATAGTTTTGATACACATGCGAAAATTCCTGAACATTTTGCAAATGTGAATCAAGCAAGTGTAGAAGGAAAACATATAAGTGTGATTTCAGTTGGTTGGGATCCTGGTTTATTCTCTTTAAATCGTTTATATGGTCAAGCAATCTTACCTCAAGGACATGATTATACATTCTGGGGAAAAGGTGTGAGTCAAGGTCATTCAGATGCAATTAGAAGAATTCCAGGTGTTAAAGATGCAAGACAATATACAATTCCTGTGGATCAAGCATTAGAAAGTGTACGCCGTGGTGAAAATCCAGAATTATCTACAAGAGAAAAACATACAAGAGAATGTTTTGTTGTGGCTAAAGAAGGTGCTGATTTAAAATCTATCGAAGAAGCTATTGTGACAATGCCAAATTACTTTGCAGATTATGACACAACAGTTCATTTTATTAGTGAAGAAGAATTGATGAGAGATCATAAAGGTATTCCTCATGGTGGTGTTGTTTTAAGAAGTGGTGTTACTGGATTTGACAGTGAACATAAACATGTGATTGAATATAAATCGTTTATCAAAAGAAGGTCAATATGGATGTAAGACAGTCTTTGATATACCTCCTGCATATTTACATAGCGCATCACATGAAGAATTGTTAAAGAATTTATTATAATATCGGGTCTTTTATGACTCGATATTTTCTTATATAATAGTAAAAGGAGGGGATATGATGAAGAAAATAGTCATTGGATTGGTTGCTCACGTTGATGCAGGGAAGACAACGTTAAGTGAGGCAATGCTTTATTTAACAGGATGTATTCGTAAACATGGGCGTGTGGATCATGGTGATACTTATTTAGATTATAATGCCCAAGAAAAAGAACGTGGGATTACAATCTTTTCTAAACAAGCTACACTTTCTTATCAAGATATGCAAATCACATTGTTAGATACGCCAGGTCATGTAGATTTTTCAGCAGAAATGGAAAGAACTTTACAGGTGTTAGATTATGCTGTTGTGATTATTAGTGGTATTGATGGTATTCAAAATCATACCAAAACAATCTTTGATTTACTTGAACATTATCATATTCCAACATTCTTATTTGTAAATAAAATGGATATGAATCAAGCTGATGCAATGTCTTTAAAAGTATCTTTACAAAAGTTTGATTCTCGTTTGATAGATTTTACATCTTTAAATGAAGAAACATATGAAAATTTAGCTTTAGTTAGTGATGAACTTCTAGATGAATATATGCAAACACAAATCATTTCATCTACCAAGATTGTATCGCTTATCCAACAAAGAAAAGTTTTTCCATATGTATTTGGTTCAGCTTTAAAAATGCAAGGTGTAGAAGAATTGATGAATCTTTTACAGATTTATACAATCGATAAAGATTATCCTGAAACTTTATCTGCAAGAGTTTATAAAATTTCACAAGATGAACAAGGACAACGTTTAACACATGTTAAAATCACTGGTGGAACAATGCAAGTGAAAGATATGATTGTTGATGAAAAAGTTGATCAAATCAGAATTTATAATGGGAATAAATATGAAGTTGTAAAGTCTGTAGAAGCTGGTGATATTTGTGCATTAAAAGGAATAACAAAGTTACAAGCAGGAGAAGGTATTGGAGAAGAAAGTGTTATACAACCTCTTATGAATGCTTATATGACTTATCATATTTTATTACCAAAAGATTGTGAACGTCATGTGATGGTTCAACGTCTTTTACAATTATCTGATGAAGAACCGGAGTTACATATTCAATATGTTCAAG
>CALDMQ010000065.1 GCA_937917505.1 uncultured Erysipelotrichaceae bacterium
TTTGCATATGCTTGTTTATCATTACAAACCTCTTGATAAGATGGTAACATCACATAATCTGGAACAAGAGATAAATCTTTTGTTTTAAAAACAGTCCCATCTAAATAAGTTAAATATTGCACATCAATACCAGCATCTAATGCTTCTGCAATTTCCACAACACTGTTTTCTCCCATACCATACATAAGTAAATCCGCATTAGAATCTACTAAAATAGATTTTCTCACTTTATCATCCCAATAATCATAATGAGATAAACGACGTAAACTTGCTTCAATTCCCCCAATTAAAATTGTTGCATCTTTATAAGCTTGTCTAATTTTTTGACAATATACAATGACTGCACGATCTGGACGATGTCCAGCTTCTCCATTATTAGAATAACTATCTTTTTTTCTCTTACGTTTAGACACGCTATAATGATTCACCATTGAATCAATATTTCCACTTGAAACTAAAAAACCTAAACGTGGTTCCCCAAAACGTTTAAAATCATCTAAACAATTCCAATCAGGTTGTGCTAAAAAGCATACTTTAAAGCCACGACTTTCTAACACACGTGTAATGATAGCCGCACCAAAAGAAGGATGATCGACATAAGCATCACCACTGACATAAACAAAGTCCGGTTGTTCCCAACCTCTTTCTTCCATTTCCTCTCTTGTTGTTGGTAAAAAATCTCCCATAATCCTGCTCCTTTTCCCATATTTGAATTATACAACAAACTTTCACAAAGAAAAATAAAATTGTGTAGTTTTCTACACAATTTGTTGAATAAAGGTCTTTGTACGTAAAGATATACCTGTGTATTCTTCAATATAATAATCCATAATTGGAATTAACTGCTTTAAAATCAACTCATCTATACGCAATAAATCAATTCTATCAAAAGATACTTTATGCAAATGTCGAAATGCTTTTAACATATCAATAGAATAAACCTGATGACGTCCTAAATGTTCTTCACACAAAAAACCACCATCTTGCAATGAAATAGAAACAACCTGAGTTGAACCACACACTACACATCCATCAACATCAATGGAAACCCCATTATGATTTAAGACAAAAACATTAAACATCAAATAAACCAATAACGGATGATACCCTCTCTCTATTGCTTGTAATGCTTGCATAAGCATTTCATATTCCTTGACTTCAGGCATATTTTCTTCTACATAACGATAAAAATATTCTAATATATAATTTCCGATAATCTCACTTTCTATACTTTCTTTTGTATGTCTTAAATAGTCAATAGCTGTAGCCTTGATTAAAGAACTGAGTCCTTTACGTAAATTGATGGTTAATTCACTCACCATCATTTCCTGTGTCGCAGATGCATTCTTACTTGTCATCTTTCGTACACCACGTGCTAAAACACCTATTTTTCCATATTCTTTTGTGTAGACATGTAAAATCATATCATTTTCTTTATACGGTGTTCTTTTTAAAATCACACCTTCAACAACAACTTCATTAATAGTCGTTTTCATCGTAACCAAATTCCTTGAGATACTTTTGTTTATTTCGCCAATTCTTTTCAACTTTCACAAACAACTCTAATGTAACAGGAACTTGTAAAAAACGTTTCATTTCACGCCTAGCTTGTTGACGAATTTTTTGAATCAACGCTCCTTGTTTACCTATGATAATTGCTTTTTGACTTGGTCGATCAACCACAATAGCTGCCATCACATGAACACCACTTTCATCTTCTTCCATACGTTCAATCACAATAGCAACACTATGAGGAACTTCTTCATGTGTAAAGTAAAGAATTTTTTCACGAATAAATTCAGCCATGATAAACCTTTCAGGATGGTCAGTAATATGATCACTAGGATAATACATAACTCCTTCTTGTAAATCATCTTTTACTAAATTCAATAATTTATCCACATTATCACCATTTACAGCACTAATTGGAATAATTTCTTTAAAATCAAATAATTCTTGCCATTCATTTAATTTTGCAATTAATTGATCTTTATTCAATAAATCAATTTTATTTAAGATTAAATAAACTGGTCCATCAGCTTCTTTTAACCTTTCAATAATAAAACGATCACCTTTACCAATCTTTTCATCCGCTGGAGCAATGAATAAAACCACATCAACCCCATAAATACTATTTAAAGCATTGGTATTCATAAAAGAACCTAATCCATCTTGAGGTTTATGAATTCCTGGTGTATCCATAAAAATAATTTGAGCATCATCATCAGTATAAATTCCTTGAATCGTATTACGTGTTGTTTGTGCCGTTGATGATGTGATTGCAAGTTTTGTTTTTAAAATATAATTCAGTAAAGTAGATTTTCCTACATTTGGTCTTCCTACAATACTTACAAATCCTGATTTAAATGTCATAAGCTTTCTCCTGTAAATGCAAAAGGCATGAGTTCTTGTATGTTTGTTACTTCATAAAATTCCTTACACCCTAAAATAATAGGTGTATCAGCGTTTAAAAGTTCCGCTAAAACTTGACGGCAAGCCCCACAAGGTGATATCAAAGGTGAACAATCTGCCACAATTGCCAAAGCAAGTATATCATCTTTATGATAACCTAAGCAATAGGCTTGATAGATTGCATTTCTTTCTGCACACATCGATGAACCATAGGCTGCATTTTCAATATTTGTTCCATGAATCATTTGACCATTTTTTAAAAGAATACATGCTCCTACATGAAAATGAGAATAAGGTGCATATGCTTTTTCACTTGCTATAAAAGCTTCATTGACTAATTTTTGATAATCCATATTAAACCCTTTCTATATGCAAAAGACTCAAAATCTCTTTTTGTAATGCAAACATCTTTTCTTCATCTTCTTTTTCCATATGATCATACCCCAATAAATGTAATAATCCATGTGTAAACAAGAAACACATTTCACGTTTTAAAGAATGTCCATATTCTATCGCTTGTGCTCTTGCGTGTTCTACTGAAATAAAGATATCACCTAAACTCCTTGGCATTCCTTCCACATAAAATTGGTCGTTATCCTCTAATGCAAAACTAATTACATCTGTAGAACGATCAATATCACGATAATCCTTATTGATTTGATGGATCTCTTGATCATCAACTAAGATACAAGAAAGTTCTACATCATCTTCAATACCTAAATGTTTTAAAGTTGTTTCAATTATTTCATGGAACTGTCTTTCAAAACTTTCCTCACAAAATTTATTTTCATCTTCATATACAAAATCAATTGCCATAATCTCACCCTTTGCTTATCAATTTTCTATCATCAATTATAGCACAATCCCAACCTTTCTTCACTAATTTTGTTTGATGATTCACCATGATATAAATTTTGTTCTCATCATGAGCAAGTAAATAACGTTGAACACGATTTGCAAGTTTTTGATCCATATGCGAAAAAGCCTCATCAAAGATATATACATCAAAGTTTTGACACAACAAACGAATCAAAGCAACCACTTGTCTTTGCCCTAATGACAGAGGACTTCCTGTTTCATCTAACACAACATGAAATAAATCAATGAGATCTTCTTGTTGGAATACTTTTAATAATTCCTTGACTTTCTTTTCATCATCACATAAAAAGTTTTCATATAAACTCACATGTAAAAATGTAGGAGTTTGATTAAGATAACCGATGTGTTGATAAAGAGATTGTAAGTCAAGAGTACGCAATTCTTGGTCATTGATATAAATGTCGCCAGTATAATTCAAATCATATCCCATAAGTAATCTTAACAACGTCGATTTTCCACAACCTGTCACACCTTGTAATAAAATATGTTTATTTATCTTTAAATCTATGTGTTCAAAGATTGGTTTTTGATAGCCAAAGGCATAACCAACATTATCTAATGTCATAGAAGTAATCGATTGTTGAAGTTGTTCTTTTTTCTCTACAGTTGGTAATTGAAATGCTTTATATTTCTCATAAATAATATTGACTTGTTTGTATTGTGTAATCAAAGATATGATTTGGATAAGTGGATCTATACAATAAGACATTAACATATAGAACATTAAGACTTTCCCTAAAGAAAGTTGTTGATGTTTATAAAAATAAAAGCCGAATATCATCACTATCACATAACATATATAAATCAAATATTGTAAACGATGTTGAAAGATATTGAGTTGTAAAGATTGATTTTCTTTTGTTTGTGCTTCGTCCAAAAAATAATGATAACTTCTCTCTCTTGTTTTTTGTTGGAGTGAAAAAGTGCGAATAAGAAAGTAATTGTCTATCAATTCTAAAAGATGATGTTGATAATAGAAATGTGCTTCTAAATGTTCCTTTTGAAGATTTTGAAGTTTCATCATCGCACGATAACTGATAATACCTACAAATATAAGCATAACAAAAACAATCAATGCCATAGTTGGCTTTAAAACAAGCATACCAATGAAAAACACTAAAAATGAAAGCAAATCCAAAAAGACTCTTTCAAAACATTCTAATCCCATTTC
>CALDMQ010000066.1 GCA_937917505.1 uncultured Erysipelotrichaceae bacterium
TAATTATTTTGAAAATCTTAAAAATACACATCTCACAAAAGCATCAAGTCACTTTATTATTGGTTTAGAAGGAGAAATTATTCAATGTATCCCTTTAAACGAAATCTCTTATGCATCTAACCACCGCAATAAAGATACAATATCCATAGAATGTTGCCATCCTGATCAATCAGGTCGTTTTACTAATGAAACATATCATTCTTTACAAACACTTATCAAATCCCTGATGAAAACATATAACTTAGACAAAAATGATGTCATAAGACATTATGACATCACTGGCAAAGAATGCCCTAAATATTTTGTAACTCACCCACAAAAATGGGAAGAATTTAAAAATTCATTAGAAGATTAATCTGGGTGATGTCGAAAGACTTCACTCATTTCTTTTTGTCCTTCTTCTTTCATCATCGAACTGTAATCAAATAAACTATAACCATCATAACCATACTTATAAAGTGTTTGTATCTGATTAGATAAATTATCATTTCTTTGACTCCAGCCAAGATCACGATCATCTTTTTGCCCCGTTCTATAAATCGCAAGACCTGCATAAAGTTTTATATTTTTATGTTTTTTCAAGCGACTAAAAGTTTTTGCTCTTTTTGTAAACATTTTTGTATTGCCATCTAATCCATAGGAATCACTCCAATAAATTTGTGGCATCACATAGTCTACATAGCCTTCTTTCTTTAACCACGTATCCACATCTGCTCCTTGTATCAAACAATTCTCATAATTACCTTGTGGACTTATCCCAAAAGACACATCTTCTTTTATATTTTTAATAGTACTATAAACCTGAGAAATCAAAGCATTGACATGATTCAACCTTTCTTCTTGGGTTGTTTTTCTATATGTCCCCTCAACATAAAAATAATCATCAAAATGAATACCATCTACATCATAGTTTTGTACTATCTCTTGAACACCTTTTGTTATATAGTTTCTAACTTCTTGATGGGCAGGATTCAATATGTATTGATAAGTTCCATAATGGATTGTATATCTTTCATCATTTAACCACTTTCTTTTCATAGAATGCTCAATGAATTGTTGATATGTCTTTTTGTTTATTGAAATACGATATGGATTGATCCATGCTTCAAAAGCTAATCCTTCTTGATGTGTTAAATCTATCATAGACTCTAAAGGATCAAAACTCAGTTGAGTTTGATGTGTTATAACTGAAGAAATTGGAAACAATTGCGATAAATACAAAGCATCGCTAAAAGCTCTTATGTGTACAATTATAGTATTACATCTTTGTTTTTGAGCATTAGATACAATCTCTTTAAAATCTTTTTCAAATGATTTTTGATTTTCAAAGGATAACTTTGATAAATCTTGATAACTTACCCATACTGCACGTTTATCGAAATCATTTAACGAACAATTAGGTATAGGAAAAATAAAATAAATTAAAATCATCAGACATATCAAAGTCACAACCACTCTTAAAGACTTTTGTTTTTTCTTCTTTCTCATAAATCTTCCCTTGTGGTAATCTTCTTATTTTCATAATCTCCTAATACCACATAAACATTTTCATCAGTAAACACTTCTACCATTTGAGCATCGTCTGTAGCTTGGAAATTCTTTTCTATACCTTGTGCATAAGCATCTAATATCAATTGCCTTTCAAAAGCTTGAGGTGTTTGTGCTTGCATTAAAGTTTCTCTTTTTAATGTTTGCACAATCTTATTATCATCTACAACTTTAATTGTATCTTTACAAGGCACCATTAACAAACATGCTTTATGTGTTTTTAAACAATTGAGTAAATCTTGGATATATTCATATTTTACATAAGGTCTTGCGCCATCATGAATAAGTACATATTCCTCACGACATTGTTTTAATCCCGCATAAACACTATCTTGTCTTTCTTTTCCACCATATACAAATTCAATACGTTTATCATCTATCAATTTTTCAAATTGTTCTTTTTCCTGTGGTTTTGTCACCACAACAATCTGTCCACATAATGAATCATTCAAAAAAACTTGCATCGTCATTTCATAAACAGTTTTCCCTTGAAATTGATATAACATCTTATTATATTCTAACCCTGTGCGTGTTCCTTTTCCAGCACATAAAATCACAACACTATACATACATACTCCTTCCTTTATCTTATAAATAACTCATGATTTTATTATACCTGCTAAGGAAAATGAAATCAATGACACTCACGTTAAACCGCAAAAACAGTAATCCCTATTTCTTACACAGGATTACTGTTACCTCCACTAACTATGCGTCACTATATACTTTTTCATTTTCATCAATAAAGGGCGTGTTCCTAACGAATAATCATAATCTTGTAAAATATCTTTTATCATATCGTCTGATAAAGGAACTGGAGATTCTTTTTGTAATATTTTTTGATAATCTTGTAAACCTAAAGAACGAAATGAAAAAATTTCATCTATTCTATTTAAAAACTCAACGCTAAAATAATCTTCTAAATCTTTATAATGAAATTTTTGCTTTTTAAAACCTACAAAAAATTCGTTTTGTTTTGTTGCATTTGAAGTCATAATAATAATTGTATCTTTAAAGGAAATATGATGTTGGTGATTGTCTTTTAAATAACCTTCATCAAAAACTTGCAAAAACAAATGTTTGACGTGTGAATGTGCTTTTTCAATTTCATCTAATAATAAAATACTGTGTGGATATAAAACCATTTCATGCAACAACGATGTTCGATCGTCATAACCTACATAACCAGCTGGTGAACCTATAATTTTATTCACACTCGTTGCATCACTGTACTCACTCATATCGAGTCTTATAAAATGTCTTTTCAACATTTTAGCAAGTAATTTTGCACTTTGCGTTTTCCCCACACCACTACTTCCTAAAAACAAATAAACAGCTTTAGGTTGATGAATATTTGGATATTGAAAAAGTGTTTGAAGCGATGAAAAAAGATGATGAATGACATCTTGTTGACCAATAATTTCTTGATTCAATTGTTCTTCTAACTTGGTAAAAGGAATATCCTGTTCAAGAGTTAAACCACTTACTTCTTCAATCACCTGATCAATATATTGCTTTGTAACGATTTGTTCATGTAAGAAATTCGCTTTGACACAAGCCAAGTCAAAAATATCAATTGCTTTATCAGGAAATACTCTTTGAGGTAAATATACATCACATTGTTTAATTAAATAAGAAAGTGTATCATCTTCAATTTCAATATGATGATAATCTTGATATTGTTTCTTTAATCCTTTTAAAATATCCAATGTTTCTTCTTTTGTATTTTCTTTCATTTTAATAATTGCAAAACGTCTATTCATAGCTTGGTCTTTTTCAAAATATTGATAATATTCATCGATCGTTGTTGCACCAACGAGCGTTAAATCACGTCTAGCAAGATAGGGTTTTAAGATATTTGATGCATCAATAGCCCCTTCTGCTCCACCAGCTCCAATTAAATTATGCATTTCATCAATAAATAAAATGACATCCTTAGCTTGAATCACCTTTTGAATAATCTTCTTAAATTTTTCTTCAAATTCTCCACGATACTTTGTCCCTGCCACAATACTTGAAAGATTTAATTCAAAGATAACTTTATTTTGTAATTGTTCAGGAACTTTATGTTCATTAATTTGTAAAGCTAATTTCTCTATCAAAGCCGTTTTCCCAACACCAGCTTTTCCAATAATTAAAGCATTATTTTTTTCTTTTTTACATAATGTTTGCAAGAGTTGCTGTAATTCTTCATCCCTTCCCACCATCACTCTTTTTTGTTTATTCACCAATTCATTATAGTTTGTTAACTCATGCATAG
>CALDMQ010000067.1 GCA_937917505.1 uncultured Erysipelotrichaceae bacterium
CGTTTTAAACCAGGCTTAACATAGAATTCTCTTTTACGAGCTTCAGCAAGGGTACCAGTTCTTGAAACTTGTCTCTTGAAACGACGTAAAGCATCATCTAAAGATTCGTTTTCTCTTACTACAGTTTTTGCCATTTGGACTTCCCCCCTTTACTCATCAAATACGAGCCTAATTATACATGGATAAACATTAAAAATCAATAGTTTTATTGATATTCTTTTATACTTTTTTTAATTTTGAACAAGTTTTACACCAGATGATGTCCCAATACGTGATGCACCCGCATCAATCATTGCTTTCATATCTTCAAATGTACGAATTCCACCACTAGCTTTGACTTGGCATGCATCACCCACAGTTTGTTTCATTAATCTCACATCATGAACTGTAGCACCACCTGTAGAAAAACCAGTTGATGTTTTTACAAATGTTGCATGTGCATCTCTTGATAACTCACAAGCCAAAACAATGTCTTCATCACCTAATAAACATGTTTCAATAATAACTTTAACAACACGCCCATTCGCAGATGATACAACTTCTTCAATATCACGCTTTACAAGATCTAGATTTCTATCTTTTAAAGCACCGATATTGATAACCATATCAATCTCATCTGCGCCATCCTCAATTGCAGTCTTTGTTTCATATCCTTTGACAACATAAGGAGTCGCACCTAAAGGAAAACCAATGACTGTACACACTTTAACATCAGTATCTTTTAATAATTCATGACAATATGATACCCAACAAGGATTTACACAAACACTTGCAAAATGATGTATTTTTGCTTCTTGACATAATGTTTCAATCTCTTTTTTTGTTGCATTTGGTTTTAATAATGTATGATCAATATATTTCGCATACGTCATCTTCTTCATCTCCTTCAAATATTTTTTTAATTGCTCCTAAAGCAATATATTTATCTCCTAGATAAGGTTCATTCCCAATAGATGAAGCCATAAATTGTTCATGACCTTTTCCCAATATTAAAATTATATCATCTTTGTTAGCAATTTCAATGGCCTGTTCTATCGCAATACGACGATCTTCTATGATTACACTCACTGGATTAACAATATATTCTTGAATATCACGACAAATATCATAAATTGATTCATCACGATTATCTTCAGCCGTTAAAATAACCTGATCACAATATTGATTTGCAAGTTTACCAATTTGTTCACGTTTCATGTAATTTTTTTTGCCCGGAGCACCAAAAACAGCAATAATGCGCCCATTTCCTTTGACTTTCTTTGCAAAATCAAAAACATTTTCAAAACTTCTTGCATGCTGACAATAATCAACAATGACATTGAATTTCTGTGAATGATGTAATAATTCCATACGCCCATCAACACCTTGCATATAATTCATTGCCTCTAGTACTTGTTCTAATGGCATTTCTAAAGCAATTAAACTTGTAATGACAGCTAAAACATTAGAAATATTAAAACGACCTAAAACAGGAACTGATACATGATTGATTGTTTCTTGAATTTGTAAATCGAATTCACTATGATCAACAAACAATTCAATATTTCTTGCCATAATATCAGCCTTATGATCAATACCATAAGTTAAAATTTGACAATGTAACAAATCTTTAACAAAGTTATAAAAACGTGGATCATCAGTATTTAAAATAGCATAACCTTTTTCATCTAATGATGTAAATAATTTTGCTTTTGATGACATCAAATGTTCCATTGTCCCATGAAAATCAAGATGTTCTTCATAAACATTTGTAAAAATAGCAATATCAAAATGCAAACCATCAACACGTTTAAGTGCCAACCCATGACTTGATACTTCAATTGCAACACCTTTTATATCATGTTTAACCATTTCATTAAGATGTCTTTGAGTAAATATTGTTTCAGGGGTTGTAAAAGGACTTTGTACAGAGATACCTGCATATTGAATATTATTTGTACCAACATACCCCATCTTTAAATAATGAGATAAAATTTGTTTAATCATTAACGCCACAACTGTCTTTCCTGTAGAACCAGTGACACCAATCATAGTCATCTTGCGACTTGGATGATCGTAAAAAATATCAGCTACACGATTTAATTCATCTAAAACATCATTCACACGAATATACAAAATATGACGATGTTTAAATGTTAAAGGTTTGGAATAAACAATACACTTCGCACCTTGGAAAATAGCATCTTCAATATATTTATGACCATCAACACTTAAACCATCTACACAAAAGAAAATAGAATCTTTCCCAACGTAACGTGAATCACTATGAATGGAAATAACCTTAAAATCTTCATCTACCGGAAACAACTCATTGATTCTTTTCATTTTCAACACTTCCAATCAATTCAACATCGTCTTGTGCAATAATCTTTAACTGATAAACTTGTCCTACTGTATCATCAGATAATTTTGCTTTTACTTTTAAATAATTAGAAGCGTGACCAACCATATACTCCCCTTGTCTTTCTTCAATGAGGACTTCAAGTGTTTTCCCAATTTGAGAAGAAGCAAATTCACTTTGCAAACGATGGGACAATTCCATCAATTTTTTCACACGTTCATGTTTCACATTTCCATCAATTTGATCTTTCATTCTTGCTGCCGGTGTTCCTTTACGACGTGAATAAGGAAAGACATGTAATTGATTAAAATGCATTTCTTCTATCCAACGATATGTTGATTCAAATTCTTCATCAGTTTCACCCGGAAAGCCAGTAATAACATCTGTTGTAATTGATAAAGTTGGTAATTTTTCTTTTAATTCTTTTAATTTATCTGCAAATTCACTTGTTGTATAATGACGATTCATACGTTTTAATGTCGCATCACAACCAGCTTGAATAGGGATATGCAAATGATCAACGATGATTGGTGAAGTCGCAATCAAATCAATAATTTCATGTGTCACCTGACTCATTTCAATAGATGAAATACGTAAACGTTTTAAACCTTTAATTTTTGTTGTTAAATCTACTAATAAATCATAGAAAGAATAATTTTCTAAATCCTGTCCATATCCAGCTGTATGAATTCCTGTTAAAACAATTTCTACAAATCCATGATCAACTAACGATTGTGCTTGTTTTAAAACACTTTCAGGTTTTCTTGAACGTACTCTTCCCCTTGCATAAGGAATAATACAATATGTACAAAAATTATTACACCCATCTTGAATTTTTAAAAAAGCTCTTGTATTTTTTGTAAACTCATCAATATCTAAATCTTCAAAAATTCTCAAATTCATCACATCTGCAACTTTCACGATTTGTTTACGATGAACTAAATACTCATTAACCAAATCAACAATTTGATTACGATATTGTGTTCCTAAGACAATACTCACACCCTCAATATCAGCCACTTCATCACTAGCCACCTGACTATAACAACCAACAACACAAACTACTGCATCTTGATGATGACGGATAGCCTTACGAATCATTTGGCGAGACTTAGAATCTCCTGTATTTGTAACTGTACATGTATTAATCACATAAACATCAGCCTTTTCTTTAAAATCAACATCTTGATAACCTGCCTGATGAAACAACTTTAACATTGCTTCTGATTCATATGTATTAACTTTGCAACCTAATGTTAAAAAAGCAACTTTTTTCATCACATTTTCCTTTCTACTTATATTTTTTCATTATCTTTTTATAAGTTTTTTCACTAATCAATGCTTGATTTTTCATAAATTCTAAACATTCTTGATATAAATAATTTTCTATATCATATGCAATCTCTTTAACAACTTCTATATGAAGAGGTGAAGTCTGCTGACGGTCTCCTAAAATCATTTGATTTAATAATTCATGAGTGCCTTTTTTAAAGATATAAATTGTTTTTAAATCATCATAATAATAACAAATATGACGTTCATCTTCGTAAACATTGACTAACGAAGAAAAATCTGTCGCATACATATCTATCTCATAAAGTTTATGAGGTTGATCTAACGTAATATGATAGTTTTTTACATAATCATGATGTTGCTTTAACATCATTAATTGATAATCATATATATATCTTTGATTAACAAAATCTTCTAAATAAGGAATTTCACTTTGACTCTTTCCATCATAAAAATGCGGAGCCTCTTTTAAAATAGGACTAATGTCATTATTAAACATCTTTCTTTTTTCATCATAATTCAAATAATCTAATAAATCATAATGTTGACTCAAGAAAATTTCATATGTATTTTCTATTCGATTTTGAGTAAGCATTCCTCTATAAATGACTTCATAATCAAATAAATCAAATTCTGTTTTTATTTTTACAGGCAGTCCCATAGCTTCTATTGAAGATTTTGCTTGTTCAATTTCTTTATATATACAACTTTGAGATATAGCCGTCTTATAAGCATATTTATTCACAGTTTCAATAAAACCCATTTACATCAACTCCCTTCTATATCCAATAACACTTAACATATAAAGTGGAGCCGTTTCACTCCTTAGAATTCTTTTTCCTAAAGAACACTCTTGAATACCGAATGATTTCATCATTTCAATTTCACTTTCATCAAAACCACCTTCTGGACCAACAATAATTGTAATACTATGATAATCCTGATTTAAAGCATGATGAAAAGCAGTATGTTCTCCTTCTTTACTTGATTCTTCATAAGCCACAAGATTGATATCTGATAAGTACATCTTTAAATCTCGAGGATTAGTCACCAATGATGTTAAAGTTGGAACCATCAAACGATAAGACTGCTCACTTGCTTCTTTTAATATACGTGTATATCTCTCACGCTTTTTTTCAAATGTTTTAGCATCTGTTTTAATAATACTGCGTTTTGATAAAAATGGAACAATCCGTTTTACACCTAGTTCAGTTGCTTTTTGTAAAACCCATTCTAATTTATCACTCTTTGGTAAACCATAAATCAATGTTACATCTACATCTAATTCATGATCCTCTTGTAAAGTTTCTATGCATTGGAGAATACCTTGTTCAATATCTTCAATTTCATAGAGATAGCTTTGATGGTTAGACAGTATGCAAATAACCTTTTGTCCATTTTTATAACGCATCACACGTTGCATATGTTTATGATTATACTCATCAATATATATCTTATTTTCTTTTACACATTTATCATCTATAAAATATCTTTGCATGACTCTATCCTCCTTTTGATATTCTAACACAAACATCCTCATATCTAAAGAAAAAAGAACAGTTTTCTGTTCTTCGTAACTTACTTTCTTAAAACTCTCCATGTTTCTGTAGTGAACCCCAAAAGTAGGACTAAAATTCAATGTTTATTGTAAGACTTGATTCCTAACCTGTAAAGGAGTTAAGCCTTTTAATTTTACTTTGATTCTTTCTTCATTATAATATCCTATATATTCTTCCATTGCCTCTTTTAATTGTTGTAATGTTTCAACCTCATATTCATGTCCATAAAACATTTCATTCTTCATTTTTCCAAAAAAGTTTTCCATAACTCCATTATCATAACAATTTCCTTTTCTTGACATTGATTGCAGAATTCCCTTTTCTTTAAGTCTTTTATGATAATGTTCCATTTGATATTGCCATCCCTGATCTGAATGCATAATCAATCCTTCAAGTATGGGAAACTTTTCATATACCTGAGTTAACATATTTGTAATTTGTTTAAGATTAGGATGCAGTGATAAATCATAGGAAATAATCTCATTTGTAAACATATCTAATATTGGAGAAATATAACATTTACCCCAAGAAAAATTGAATTGAGATACATCAGTAGTCCATTTTTGTAATGGT
>CALDMQ010000068.1 GCA_937917505.1 uncultured Erysipelotrichaceae bacterium
GGTTGTTCTTTTTCAAAAGGATTATCTAATTCTAAGTCTATACCTATTTGTTTAAGCACATTAGTTATTTCATTCCCACTCATATAAGCTCCTTTCTACATGGCAACTTTGCCATATTATAAACTCAAATCATCATCATGATTTTTCATGATGTCTTCATAAGACATTCCATATAAATATTGAACTGCCTGCTCTCTTGTTTCAAAGTCTTCCCCAAAACAATCACCACTTAAATTATCAAATGCTGTATTCCCACTTATAAGCAAGACTTTAGGTAGCTGTTCTCCATGATTATATAAATCAATAAATTTTGATAATTCATTTTCAGACAACTCATAAATATTTTTATCATCATAAAAATTCACATCAAATAAGAGTGTATCTATATTAGTTCTAATAATTTGTTTTTTCTTAATATCAACCTTATTTCTTTAATGGTTTACCATTTAATAATGTATCTTTTTTTGGAGAGTCAATTTTTTGTTCTTGAAGTCTTCCTCTCAATGTATCAGCATATATTTTTTCACCTGATAAATTGGTTGAATGATCTGTTGTTTTAGGTGTATAAGCAGACATATCAATATCTGATGATTTTCCAAAACCAGATGATTGTTCATAATCCGAATTTTTACTATTTGTCTTAAAATTATCACCTTGTTCAGAACCATCCCAATATGATTGGCTAGCACCACTTTCTTGTAACATCATTGATAATTCTCCTCGACTATAACTTTCTGGATTATCAATTCCTAATTGATTGGCATTATGAATTTGCTTTTCAGTTGGTTGGTTATCAAATGCAGAACCGTCACCACTCGTACCTTTTAGTGAACCACCATTTATAAAGTTATATTTCCCTTGTAATGATCCAGTATTTGTACCAGAACCCCCTTTTGCTGCTTGAACTCCTGATTTTAATATTCTAGCTCCAGCTGTGACTCCACCACCCATTTTTCCACCTGTGAAGTTCGTTTTCATTGTTTGGCCAGTACCTATCATTGCACCTGCAACACCTGATTTAACCATATTACTCATACCTGACTTTCCAGATACTCCTTGCTCATGATTCTCTTGATAAGCATTACCTATTCCCCCAACTGCTCCACCTAATGCTCCTAGTCCAACACCAACTGTAGCACCAGCAACTCCAGATGTCATAGCAGTTGACATAGTCATAATCGTTTTCAGTTCTTGCAATGATTGTAAAGCACCAGCACCATGTCCACCTATAATAGTTGAAATAACTGTAGGTAGATTTAATACAGCAATTAACCCAGCTAAAAAGAAAATAATTTTTGCACATATTCCAACAGCATCATTTCCTAACATTTGTTGGATAGAAGCGTTATTACATAGGATTATCGTTAAATAAACACCATATATTTGTGCAAAATTCATCATGAAATCGCCTACTAGCATCTTCATCCAAGTTGCAAAAGATTTATCTTCATGATCTATCAAACCAGATATAGGATAAGGAGCAAGTAAATATTTGTATGCGATAGAAAATAACCTCTGTCCTATCATTATACAAATAAGCAAAAATATAAAACATCCTGCTACTGATTCAACAACAAGCAAAAATAAAGAAGTATATGTCACAAAATACAAATAATGATCATTTTCATCTTTCGCATTAACATCAAAGTTATCAGTAACACTTATTTCTGGTCCTAAATCTCCATTAACATCCGAAATATTAATTCTCCCAGCTTCCAATAGTACAGTTGAAGGCTTTAATTCATTGACTATATCTGAATTCGTTGGCACAAAATATTCCACATGATTGATAAAATCAACCGTTAATTCTGATACAAAGGAAAAAGCAAAAGGTGTAAAACCTATAGCAAAACTTGCCAATAATAATTTAATCAACATCTGTGGTATATTGAGCCTTGACCTATAATCCTCATCAAACATTGTCTTCATCCAGATTTTAAATACTCTAAAAACTAAAAATAATCCAATTAAAATAATAATCAATATAAACCATTTATAAAGCACACCAGATATATCTAAAGTAGCTATTCTTTTTACAATTTCCCAAACAACATCAAAAATGAACAGAAAACATTGAGCAAAACTAAATAAGATACCTCTAAAAAAATCATTAATTGCTGTTAAAATTCCATCCATAGTATATCAACACCTTCTATCCAGTTGTAATACCTACAATTTTGAAAATAACTGTAATACTTTCTAAAATAATACATGTAAATAATATTCTTTTTAAATCTTTAGAGAGCTTCTTTCTATCTCTTTCTTCCTCATCTTTTAATAAATATATGATACCTGAAACTACAGCAGCGATAATCCCTGTAATTGGTACAGCCCATAGTAAAAAATTTGTCAATGGATCAGTATATGATTTAACAAAACTTTTTGCTGCTCCTTCATTAAAACCAGCTAATACAACTGGTGCTTTCATTTTTATTACATTTAATATATTCATAACAATCTCCTTCTATCATTTTTCTAAGATGGCAGTATTGCCATATCAAAAAACCACATGGCAAAATTGCCATGTAGTTTTACTAATCTTCTTTATTCTTTTTTCTTAACTTATAAATGCCTAATCCACTAGCTATACCTAATAGACCTAAAACACATAAATTGTGTTGATCATCCGTTTTAACACTTTCATCAACAACTGATTCTTTATAAATATCAATTTTTGTTTGTGTAACCACTCTATCCATTTGAGGACATTCAATCCATGCAATATTAGTTGCAGTATCTTTACTATCACTTACGATTTCCACATCATAACCTACACGTATTGTTTGAATACCTTTTATTTCTTTGAAGTGGATTGTAAATCCTGTAATTGTTTCTTTAATTGAGTAATTATCTTCACTCATATCATCATTCGTAACAACAATAGAATTGATATCTAATTTTTGATTATCTTGAAGATAATCTGATAACACTACATTAAATGCATTCGCATTTTCTACGACTTGCTTAAATTCAACATCATAATGTACCTTATCTCCAATTTTTGCTCGTTCAATTGAAGGGGTTTTTGTGATATTGAATTGAGGTTTTAATACAACATTTTCTACAGATGATTTCCATTCCTCTACTTTAGGATTATTGATACATGAGATATAGACTTCATGTTCTATTTTTTGTCCTGCAAGCGTAGGGTCGATAACATCTACATCATATTCAATTTGAATTTCTTCATCTGACATACTATTAAGATGTAATAGATAATAACCTTGTTTTTTGTATTCTACCTCATAACTATCATCATCTAATCCAGTCACTTTCACTGTTTCTGGTTTAAACCTTAATCCTTTATTTAAGTGTGTATCATCCAAGACAACATTATAAGCTTTCGCACCTTCGACAACTTGTTTTGCATTGACAACATAATGAATTGTATCATTGATATTGTAAAACTCTCTATCAGCGTTCTTTTGAATTTCAAATATTGGCATAAATACCTTGTTTACAAGTTCTGTCTTGATTTCATCTGTGTTATTTGATGATGTCACACTTGCTATATTTTTGATTTCTGTTCCAGATAATTTTGGTTCAGTAATCATTGCTTGGTAACTTACTGATATTTTGTCTTTTAATGATGGCATTTTTAACAAGAAACCATTTTTTGTTTTTTCAATAAACACATTTTCTTTATCAATTCCATCAAATGTAAATGAGTTCATATCAAGTTCTAATCCTTGAGGAAGAACATCTTTGACAAGGATATCAAACGCTGTCGCTCTTTCATCTTTTTGGAAGATATCTAATGTATAAGTAACAATATCTTTATAGTTATAAGACTCTTTATCACTAGACTTTTGAATATCTAAGACTGGTCGAATAATTGTATCTTTTTTAGTATTTTCAATCACTTCTGGATTGTTGATACAAGATACTTGTACTTTATTGATAATATCTGTACCTGCTAATGTTGGTACATTGATTTTTGCTTTGTAACTGAATGAGAATTGATTATCCATTGTAGGAATTTTTAATACAAATCCTTTTTCTGTTTCTTCAATTTCTACATATTTTTTATCAATTCCCTCAAATACAAATGAATTCTTATCAAGGGTCAATCCTTGAGGAAGTACATCTTCAATAAGAAGATCATAGGCTTTCGCATCTTCTTTATTTTGCCTAACATCTACTGTATATGTGATTGTATCTTGATAATTGTAGAACTCTTTATCAGATGTCTTTGAAATAGATAATTCTGGTGTGAGAATAGTATTGATGCCTTCTGTTGTGATAACATCTGTGTTATTTGATGATGTCACACTCGCAGTATTTTTTATTGTTTGTCCTGCAAGAGTTGGTTTAGTAATCTTTGCTTGATAAGTCACTGACATCTTGTCTTTTAATGATGTTATTTTTAACGAAAAACCATCTTCTGTTTTTTCTAATTGTATATCTTTAAGATTGACACCTTCATATATGAAAGAGTCCATATCTAGTTCTAGTCCATCTGGAAGAACATCCTTAACAAGAACATCATTTGCTCTTGCTCCATCTACTGTTTGTTTTAAATCAATTTTATAAGTGACAACATCTTTATAGTTGTATGACTCTTTATCGCTAGATTTCACAATTTCTAAAACTGGTTTATAGACATCAGCAGTCACTTTATCTGTAACAACTTTATTGTTATTTGATGAAGTTACACTAGCACTATTTGAAATTGTTTGTCCTGCTAATTGAGGTTCTTCGACCTTTCCTCTGACTTTTACAACCACTTCTTGATTATGTGCTAATGCATTGATTTCAACTGTAAATGTATTGTTGTTTTTATCTTTATTGATTGTATAAAAATCTTCGGCAATTCCTTCAACAGTAATAGTGTTTAAATCTAGTTGAACACCTTTAGATAAATCAAAATCTTTCACAACAACATGATTAGCAATAGCGTTTTCTTTTGTTTGATTAATTTTTAAAACAAATTCTAATTCATCACCAACATTATAATCAGTACCATCAGATATCTTTTCTATTGAAAGTTCTGGCTTTAATACTGGCTTTGTCACTGTTGCTTTAACTACATCAGTATTGTTATCACACGTTGCATTAACTGAATTAGTCACTTCACTACCTGCTAATGAATTATCATTGATACGTGCTGTATACGTGATATTTACTACATCATCTGAATGTAATTCTTTAATTCTTAATTCAAATCCACTTCTGTCTTTGAATTTTTCAATAGCATATTTATCATCTTCTAACCCACTTATTTGAAGTGATTTCCAATCAATGTTTACACCATTTGAAATATCTGTATCAGTTAAAACAACATTATATGCAATCGCATTTTGAACTGATTGTGCTAACGCAATTGTAAATGTTGCTTTATCTTCTACATTGTAATAATCCTTATCACTTGTTTTAGATAAGACAAGTTGTGGTTTATAGATTTCATTTGTGACAGATGATGTCACTTCTTTTGTATTTGTTTCACTTGTCGCACGTGCAGTATTTGTTATTGTTTTTCCTGCAAGTGTTGGGTCAGCAATATGTCCTAAATATGAAACCACGATATCATCATCTGATAATTCATTTATAACAAGATTGAAACCTTCTTTATCTTTTGTAAGTGTATATCCATCATCATCTACACCATCAATGATAAAACTATCTAAATCAACATCTACACCTTGAGGAAAGATATCTGAAATATTGACATTAAATGCCTTTGCTCCTTCTACTGTTTGACTAACAGTTATATCATATTGAATTTCATCATAGGCATTATATTTTTCTCTATCTGTTGCTTTTTC
>CALDMQ010000069.1 GCA_937917505.1 uncultured Erysipelotrichaceae bacterium
CCATGTTTTAGATATGATAATTATGAAGTGATGAAACAAAATATTGAGTTAAACAATATTGAACACCGCATGATTGAATATAAATTACATCAAGAAACTGGGAAGTATAGAGATATTATCATTTATATCAATGCTTCTTATGAATATGTTGAAGTTGATGTAGAGGATGGTTATTGTCTTTTATATCATAGTGAAAAAGAAAAGATTGAAAACAATCATTTAAAAGTAACAGGTGTGAGTTTAGCTATTTTAGTGAGATAAGGAGTATATATGAAATTAATTGTTGGTTTAGGAAATCCTGGGAAGGAATATGAAAATACAAGACATAATGTCGGTTTTATGACAATGGATCGTTTAGCAGATGTTTTGAATGTGTCTATTGATCATGCGAAATTTAAAGGTGAGTATGTTAAAATGAAATATCATGGTGAAGATGTGATTTTATTAAAGCCTATGACATATATGAATAATTCAGGTGAGTCAGTGATTCAAGTGATGAATTATTTTAAGATTGATGTCAGTGATTTATTGGTCATTTATGATGATATGGATATGCCAACTGGAAAATTACGTTTGAGAGAAAGTGGCAGTGCTGGTGGGCATAATGGTATGAAAAGTATTATTGCTCATGTGGGGACACAATCTTTTAAGCGTATTCGTGTAGGTATTGATAAACATCCTCGTATTAAAGTGATTGATTATGTATTAGGGCGTTTTACTAAAGAGGAACAACCTTTGATAGATGAAGGAATTGAAAATGCAGTAAAAGCTGTAGAAATGTTTTTAGATAAAGATTTTACAGCATCTATGAATGCTTTTAATTAGGGAGAAAAAAATGAAAAAGATTATACAGATTTTAAAAAATAATCCTGCATATCTTGCAATGAAAAATGGTAAAGGCAATATCGTAGTATCACAAGCTAGTGATGAGGCAATCCTCATTGCTAGCACTTTTCAAGTTAATCCAAAACCAATGCTTATTATTAAAGATAATCAATATCAGGCACAACTTTTATATCAAGAACTTAGACCACTTTTAAATAATAAAGTTCTATATTTTCCTAGTGATGAATCATTACGTATTGAAGCATTGGCTTATTCTAAAGAACTTATGGGAGAAAGAGTGAATACACTTGCTTCTCTATGTGAAGGAACTTCTTATGTTGTGATATGTCATACACATAGTTTAAGCCGATATGTGCCATCTGTTGAGTTATTTCAATCACATATGTTACATTTAAAAGTCGGTATGACAATTGAACCTGTTCTTTTACGTGAAAAATTGATTCAAAATGGTTATCAAAATATACAACGTGTGGATGAGCCATTCTTTTATTCAAAGCGTGGTGGAGTAATTGATATTTATTCTATTCAATATGATAATCCTGTGCGTATTGAATTTTTTGATGATGAAATTGAAAGTATACGTTTTTATGATAAAAATAACCAAAGATCATTAGAGAAAGTTCAAGAAGTGACAATTTTGCCTGCGACAGATATGTTATATGATAAAAATGAAATCAAGCATGTTATGGATGAAATTGATTATCTTCATGAACAAATGCCAGTAGATGAATATCGTGATCAATTAGATGAGGAGATTTCTATTGATAAAGAATCATTAAGAGCCTTTGATTACTCATCTCGTTTATATCAATATTTAAGTCTTTTTAATTCTTCGACTTTACTGATTGAGTATATGAATAATCCATTGATTGTCACTTCAAGCTATCATAAAGTAAAACAATCCATGGAACGTTATATTGAAGAAACATTTTTCTATGTTCATGAACTTCAGGGTATAGGAAAGATGTTAAAAGGGTTATCTTTATATACAGATATTGATTTTATTTTAGATAAGAAAGATATTGATTTCTTAGATTTTAGAGAAAGAGATAGCGATATTTCATTTTTAACAAGACATGTGGAATTGTCTTTATTAAACGAAAAACAATTGATCCAACAAATCAAAGACTATCTTGTTCAAAATAAAATCTTGATGTGTTTGGATAACCAACACCAAATTCAATTAATGATTGAATTATTAGAAAATAATCATATTCCTTATACAATGGTAGGAAATGAAGAAACAATTTATGATGATGTGAATATCTATTTAGGACAATTAAAAACAGGAATGGATTTTTATGAAGAAAAAGTTGTCTTATTAACAGAAAAAGAATTATTTAAAGTACCTTCGCAAAAGAAAAAAAGTTATGTAAAATATAAAGATGCAAAAGTCATAAATGATTATACAGAATTAAATGTTGGAGATTATGTTGTCCATGATACACATGGTATTGGACAATACATGGGTATTAAAACTTTAGAAGTCAAAGGTATACATAAAGATTATTTGTATATTGCATATAAAGGAAATGATACACTTTATATTCCAGTAGAGAATTTCAAACTTGTGCGTAAGTATGCTTCTCGTGATGGAAAAGCACCTAAAATTCATGCATTGAATAGCACAGAATGGCAAAAAACAAAACAAAGAGTACGTAATAAGGTTGATGATTTGGCTGATAAATTAATTGCTTTATATGCAGCAAGGATGAAACAACCAGGTTTTGCATATCCAAAAGATGATGCAATGCAAATTCAATTTGAAGAATGTTTTGGCTATGAATTAACGCCAGATCAAGCAATTGCAGTGGAAGAAATTAAAGCTGATATGGAATTACCACGTCCAATGGATCGCTTGCTTTGTGGAGATGTTGGGTTTGGAAAAACAGAAGTTGCATTACGTGCATGTTTTAAAGCAATTGTTGCTAATAAGCAGGTAGCTTTCTTATGTCCAACAACAATTCTTTCATCGCAACATTATCAAACAATGATAAAACGTTTTGAAAATTTTCCAGTAAACATTGCTTTATTAAATCGTTTTACTTCTACAAAGAAAAGAAAACAAATCTTAAATGATTTAAAAGAAGGAAAGATTGACTTAATTGTAGGAACACATCGTATTTTATCTCAAGATGTTAAATTTAAAGATTTAGGTTTGTTATGTATTGATGAGGAACAACGTTTTGGTGTCAGACAAAAGGAAAAGATTAAAACACTTCGTGAAACAATAGATGTGTTGACTTTAACAGCAACACCAATCCCAAGAACTTTACAGATGTCATTGATGGGAATCAGAGGTTTATCTCAAATAGAAACACCACCTCTTAATCGTTTACCTGTACAAACATATGTTATGGAAAAGAATGAACAGTTGATCAAACAAGTTATCGAAAGAGAATTAGGGAGACATGGACAAGTTTTTTACTTGCATAATAGAACAGAAAATATTGAATCTGTGGCTAATAATCTTGCTCGTATTATTCCTCATGCAAGAATAGGGGTTGGTCATGGACAAATGACAAAAGAACAATTAGAAGATATCATGCAAGCTTTTGTGAATAAAGAATATGATGTTTTGGTTTGTACAACAATTATTGAAACAGGTATTGATATTCCTAATGCTAATACAATTATAATTGAAGATGCTGATAAATTTGGGCTATCACAACTTTACCAAATTAAAGGACGTGTAGGGCGTAGTGAACGTCTTGCCTATGCTTATTTACTTTATGCTAAGAATAAACAAATGACTGAAGAAGCTACAAAGCGTTTAAAAGCTATTAAAGAATTTGCTCAATTAGGTAGTGGATATAAAATAGCTATGCGTGATTTATCTATACGTGGTTCGGGTGATATTTTAGGTGGGGAACAAGCTGGATTTATTGATAGTGTTGGTTTTGATATGTATATGAAAATTTTACAAGATGTGATTGATGAAAAGACAGGTGAAAAGAAGGAACAAAAAGAAGTACCTGTGCAAAATATTAATGTTGATGGATATATACCAGAAAATTATGTAGAAAGTGATATAGAAAAATTGAATCTATATCAACGTGTTTATCAATCGCAACATTTATCTCAATTGAATTCAGTGGAACAAGAACTGAAAGATTTGTATGGAAAACTTCCAAGAGAAGTTTTAAATATTGTAGAGAAACGTAAGTATGAAATTTTATGTACAGAACCATTTATTGATCAAGTAAAGGAAATCGAGGGGAATATACATGTGATGTTAACCCCTGAATTCTCAGCTCATGTATCTGGAGATACATTATTTGAACTTGTCAATCGTATATTTAAGAAACCATCGTTTAAGTATATGAAAAATGAAATTGTATTAATTTTACCTACCGAAGGTCATTGGTTACCTCTTGCAATAGAACTTCTTCATGAGTTAAAGAAAATGCAATAAGATGATGAAAACTATGATAAGGATATGTTTAAATATCCTCAATTTATCAAATTAGCAGTTATACCCGTAGATAACAAAGGATTCATAAACAAATTTTTCCATATGAAGGCAAAAGCATCAAAGGAAAGAATATTAAATACAGATGGAAAAACCACATTTTCAGATTTATCAAAAGACATAACATTAAAATCAGAGAAAATAAACTATGATGAAGATAATCACCGATTAAAATGGCTAAATATCATATCAGGAAATATTAAGAACAATATAACAGGAATATATCATGGTGTGACTAAAGGTTCATTACCGTTATTTTTGCATGAACAGGAATGGCGATTCAATCATAGAAACACAGGTAAATCAATCATGGAAAAAGTAAGTAAATATATAACAAAATCATTCCCAATCAATATGGAGAAACTATCACAAATTTTGGATTTATCCAAGTCTTATTTTTCACCATGTGTCTGATGGTCAATCAAATTATATTTCTCATTTTTTTTTTCCAATGACCAAAGACCTAAGTTAATTTTACAACTATGAAAGAGGTCATTTAAACGATGTGGAAAATAGCCTATGCAATATGGTATAATGCTTATGATAAATATTTCATCTTGTATTGTTTTGATTGGACACTTAACATTATAGATGAATTAACCATTTTTTGTTTATTAATGAATTTTAATGTTGCTAATACAATTAGCACTTTATAATTATAAATGAATATTGTATAGTTAAGTATAAGAAGGTGAGAAAATGCATACACAAGGACAAGTATTAGCCAGATTACTTAGAATAGTAAATGGTCAATTAAAAAAAGATGCAAATTATGATATTGCATTGAATATATTAACTCATTATAGTGAAATTACTTCTTATACTATTAATGATTTAGCAGATAAGTGTTTTGTATCTACAGCATCAATTTCAAGGTTTATTAGACTTTTGGGGTTTGATTCATTTGTAGATTTTAAAGTAGCATGTCAAAATACTTTAAAAATATCTCAAACGGATTATTCTTTAGAAACTTCAAAAGCTCAAAAAGAGGATGTAGAGCCAATATTTGCAAATTATACAAAACATGTGACTGATAATATAGAATATGTATTTAAAAACTTAGATTATAGTCAATTGAATCGTATTTGTGAAACTATGAAGTCTTGTGATGAAATACTATTTCTAGGATTGGAATTTTCAACTATTTTAGGTCAACATTTCCAAAATAGAATGGCATTAATGAATAAATATATAAAACTTGGGATATCCTACGAAGAACAATTAGAGTTGGCTAAATCTATGAAGCCTAATGGTGTTGTTGTTATAGCAACTGTTGAAGGTGGATATTTTTATAGAAACAATGACATTGTTGATGAGTTGATTAATAAAAATGCTTATATTATTGTTTTGACGATGAATAATAATATGAAAATAATGAAAGATGTAAAAGAAATAGTATTGTGTAGTAAGGGGAATAGTGATACTGAAGGTAGGATTTCTCTATTATATTGTATTGAAATTATTATTATGTACTATTTCATTAATTATTCTCATTTTTAATTTACAGATTATGAAAATCAGAGTATATTTTTGTAAATTGCTCTGATTTTTTGATTGCCTTTTTTTCTTTAAATATTGTTATAATGTTTGTAGACAAAGGCCAATGTCATAAATTATAGAAGAAGGAGAGTATGTGAAAGAGAAATGAGTGAAAAAAATGTATAATCAATTTTTATGGGGTGCTTCTACGAGTGGATTTCAAGTAGAAGGTGGCTATAATGAAGGTGGAAAAGGAATCTCGACAACTGATATTAGATTTGTACCTGACGGGATTGCTGATTCAAAAGTAGCAAGTGATCATTATCATCATTATCAAGAAGATATCATGCTAATGAAAGAATTAGGATTAAAAGCTTATCGATTCTCATTTTGTTGGGCAAGAATTATGCCTGATGGACATAATGCTAATGAAGAAGGTTTGAAATTCTATGAAAATATTATTGATTTATGTTTAGAGTATGGAATTGAACCATTACCCACTTTGTATCATTTCGAAATGCCTCAAACATTAGTAGAAGAATTTGGTGGATGGAAATCTCGTGAATGTATTAAAGCATTTACTCAATATGCTGAAGTATGTTTTAAAAGATTTAAAGGAAAAATTAAAAATTGGATTACAATTAATGAACAACTCATTGCTATGGCGGCAAGTGATTTAAATGGAAATCACGAAAAAGATAAAGATTTACAATTAAAAAACATGTATCAAATGTCTTATCATGCATCTGTTGCAGAAAGTCAAGCATTTGCATTATTACATGAAATTGATAAAGATGCGAGAATTGGTGTGGTAAATGCAGTTCAAAATGTATACCCAGCAACAGCTTCTCCTCTAGATATATTAGCAGCTATGGATGCAGAAGAAATTATGATGTATATGTTATTGGATATGTCAGTGTTTGGTGAGTATTCTCCAAGGGTGAGAACACTTCTTACAAATATGGAATGTTTTCCAAAAACAGAAGATGGAGATTATGAAGTTTTAAAAAACAGTAAACCAGATTTTATTGGGATTAATTATTATTCATCTTTATGCGTTAAAAATAATGAATTAAAAAAAATTAATAACAATTTACCACCATTTTTTAGAAGTAAACAATTTGAAGTTGTTAAAAATGATAAAATTGAAAGAACTGATTGGATGGCTAATGGTATTGATCCATTAGGAATACGTACAATCATTTATAAAATTTTTAATAGGTATCATTTACCAATCATTATTACTGAAAATGGTATGGCTTATAGTGATGAACTTGTAAATGGAAAAATTCATGACAATTATAGAATTGATTATTTACAAAAACATATCAAAGAAGTACTAATTGCTAAAGAAGAGGGATATCCGGTATTTGGATATTGTCCTTGGTCTTTTATCGATGTAGTAAGTTCTCATCAAGGTTTTTCAAAGAGATATGGACTTGTTTATGTTGATAGAACAGATATTGATGTTAAAGAATGTCAAAGATTTAAAAAAGATTCATTCTATTGGTATAAAGATGTTATAGAAAGTAATGGTGAAAATTTATGATAGATTTATCAAAGAAACCATTTTGTTTAAATGATGACCAAATTCAAAGAGTAAATAAAATATTTTATTCAATGTCTTTAGATGAAAAAATAGGACAACTCTTTTGTCCTATTGGATCATCATTTGATACAGATCAAATTAAAGAATTTGTAGAAAAATATAAACCAGGGGCTATGATGTATAGACCTATGGAATCAGCTAAAATTAAAGATATACATGAGAATATACAAAAATATTCGAAAATACCACTTATGTTAGCTGCTAACTTAGAAAGTGGTGGAAATGGTATTTGCTTAGATGGAACATACTTTTCAAGACAAATGGGCGTTGCGGCGACAAACAATCTAAAGCAAGCATATAATTTAGGCATGATTGCTGGCAAAGAAGCTAATGCAGTAGGCTGTAACTGGTCTTTTGCACCGATTGTAGATATTGATAAAAATTTTTTGAACCCTATTACAAACATTAGAACATTTGGAAGTGATAGAGATTTAGTTATTCAATGTGCTCAAAATCAAATAAAGGCATTAAGAAAATATCATGTTATTCCTTGTATTAAACACTTTCCAGGAGATGGTGTTGATATGCGAGATCAACATTTGGTAAGCAGTGTTAATGACTTAACAGTTGATCAATGGGATGATTCATATGGAAAGATTTATCAAATTCTGATTAACGAGGGTATTGAAACTATCATGGTTGGTCATATTCTATTGCCATATTATGTGAAACATATAAATCCAGAAATCAAAGATGAGGATATCTTACCAGCAAGTATGTCCAAAGAAATCTTATCAAATCTTTTAAGAGAAAAATTAGGTTTCAATGGAATAATCGTGACAGATGCCACTGCAATGATTGGATATAATGTGGCTATGCCTAGAAATAAAGTTATTCCTTTAACTATAGAAAACGGTTGTGATATGATACTATTTAATAAAAACATAGATGAAGATTATCAGGCAATGAAAGATGGTTTGGAATCAGGATTGTTATCTATGGAAAGAGTCAATGATGCTGTTTTAAGAATTCTTGCAACTAAGATGGCAAACGGATTATTTGAGGAACCTAAAGTACACAATAATTTAACAATTATTGGCTGTGACGAACACCAAAAACTAGCTTATCAGTGTGCAAGTGAAGCTATAACTCTTGTGAAAAACAAACAAAATCTTTTTCCTATCACTCCTCAAAAATATAAAAGAGTGAGAGTATATCATTTGACTGATAAGACATCAGGCGGATTTAAAGAAGAAGGAAGCCAAAAAAGATTAGAAGATT
Source organism: uncultured Erysipelotrichaceae bacterium (assembly GCA_937917505.1). Lineage (GTDB taxonomy): Bacteria > Bacillota_I > Bacilli_A > Erysipelotrichales > Coprobacillaceae > CALDMQ01. The sequence goes on from CALDMQ010000069.1 coordinate 8,628, forward strand.
ATTTAGAAAATTTAGGTTTTGAAATAGATGTTTATGATTATGAACAACTCAATTTTTATGAAATTTTTGAAGCTGGTGCATCATATCTTAAAGAAAAATATGATCTAGTTATTTATGTAGCCAATTTTGATACAGCAAGTAACTATACAGTTCGAAGAATCGAATGGGTAAAACTGATGGCAGCAGATGCTCCATGGTTTGTTCAGGAAATACCAACAATGTTTATTTCAATGGCCAATCCATATCATTTAATAGATGTGCCAATGGTAAAAACATATATCAATTGTTACAGCAACAATGATGCATGTTTAGAAGCATTAGTCAATAAATTAATTGGAAAGGAAGAATTTTACGGAGTGAGTCCAGTAGATGCATTCTGTGGAAAGTGGGATACAAGAAGATGATAGAAGCAATCATATTTGATTTAGATGGAGTGATTTGTTCAACAGATCAATATCATTATAAAGCATGGAAAGCTTTGGCAGATGAATTGGATATTCCTTTTGATGAAAAAGATAATGAAAAGTTAAGAGGTGTATCGAGAATGGAAAGTTTAGATATTATTTTGGAAAAAAGTTCAAAGAAGTATTCGGATGACGAAAAACATACATTTGCAGAAAAGAAAAATAAATTATATCAGCAATATCTTAATCAAATGACCATTGATGACCTCCCGATAGAAGTCAAGGAAACTTTAAAAGAACTCAAGAATAAAGGATTTAAACTTGCTATCGGTTCATCTAGCAAAAATACAATGCTTATTTTGAAACAAATAGGATTGGAAACATTTTTCGATGCAATAAGTGATGGAACAATGATAGAGTATTCAAAACCACATCCAGAAGTATTTATAAAAGCAGCAAATTTATTATCAGTAAATTATAAAAACTGTTTAGTTGTAGAAGATGCAGTGGCAGGATGTATTGCAGCAAAAAGTGCTTCGATGAATGTCGCAGCTATATCTAGCGCTTATGGATGTGTATTTGCGGATTATCATTTAAATGCAATAAATGATTTAGAAATAATTGTAAGAAAGGAAAATTAAAATGAAAAATATGGTAGAGAAACTTTCATTTGTATTAACAAAAATATCTGAAAGTTTTGCAAAAAATACAGCATTAAATATTATCAGTTCATCATTTATGATGATTTTACCAGTGGTTTTGGTTGGTTCGATTAGTGCTCTTCTAAAAGGAATAGATTTTGGAGGATATCAAACATGGTTAACTGGTTCAGCAATTCAATTTTATAATATATTAGATACTATTTATCAATTTACCGTTGGATATATAGCTTTATATATTGTATTTTGTATAGGTTATCAGTTCTCAAATAGATATGGATTGTCAAATCAATCTATTGCTATTGGACTATTTAGTATTATCTCATTTTTGATTATCACACCATATACTCCTGCAGATGTAAAAACATTTGCTCCTGCTATGTTACCATTTACTTGGTTAGGAGCATCTGGAATGTTTATGGCTATAATTGTTGGGTTTATGGTTGGTCTAATATTTAAATTTTGTTTAAAACATAATATTAGAGTTAAATTACCTGATTCAGTACCCCCTGCCGTATCAAACCAATTTTCTGCATTAATTCCAGGAATGTTTGCAATAATTATATTTGCTTTAGTAAACTATATATTTGCATTAACACCATTTTTAAATGCACAAGATGCAATTTATTCAATTGTTAAAATTCCCTTAGGATATGTTAGTGCCTCTATTTTTGGATACTTCATTTTAATTATGTTTATGTACTTATTATGGTTTTTTGGTATTCATGGTGGAATGACAGTTGGTCCAATTATAATGATGGTTTTTATGCAATTACAAATGGAAAACTTGGCAGCATATCAAGCACATCAACAGTTGCCACACTTAGTTATAGGGACACATATTACTGTAGGAACTGGATCATTAGCTTTGCTAGTTGCTGCATTAATAGTATGCAAATCTAAAACAAATCAATCAATCAGCAAATTGTCTATCATACCAGCTTTCTTTGGCGTAGATGAACCAGCATATTTTGGTATCCCAATGATTCTTAATCCAGTTTTCTTTTTACCGTGGGTTGTATTAATTCCTGCTTTACAAGTTTTTGGTACATACTTACTTCAAATTATGAAATTAGTCCCATATTGTAATGGAATGCAAATGGTTGGCCATACACCATTCTTTATTATAAACTTTTTTACATATGGATGGCAAGGATGTATTGCAGGGTTCGTGTTCTTTATATTAGCAGTTCTTATTTATATTCCGTTTGTTAAAATATATGATAAACAATGTTTAGCAAAAGAAGTAATGAATGATAACTAGTATAATAAATAAGTGTTAATTAAAAAGGAGACATGTATAATGAAATTACTAATTCAGTCAGACGATTATGGCATTACAAAAGCTGTATCATTAGGAATCATTGAAGCTATAAAAAATGGATTGGTCAGAAATACAGGGTTATTTGTAAATATGCCTTGGGTTGAAGAAGTCATAGAGCTAATAAAGCCATATCTTGATCAGATTGCATTTGGACTAGATTTAAATATATCTACAGGTCCATCAGTTTTGAAAAAAACTGAAATTCCAAGTCTTGTTTTAGAAAATGGAAATTTTTTAACTAGCTCTATGAATAGGTCTTTAGATAATGAAGATAATAATTTTGATCATGTAATATATGATGAGGTTTATAAAGAATTTGAAGCACAAATTCAAAAATTTATTGATTTGGTTGGAAAAAAACCAGATTATTTACATGCGCACGCTTATAGTACGCCTACAGTAGAAAAAGTTAGTATTGAGCTATCAAATAAATATAACATTCCTTATTCAATTCAATTGTTTCGTATGAAACAAATGGCTCCGTCAGATATGGGATGGTATAAATTCCCTCCTACTTTGGAAAATCAATTAAAATCAAGTTTAAAGGACTATATCTTAAATGATAAAAATCATTATTTAAAACATAATTATGGAGTTTTGATATGTCATTGTGGATACGTAGATGGAGAATTATTTGATTATTCAAGTTTTAATTTATATAGAGCTAAAGATTTAGAAGCTATGTTAGATTCACAAGTAAAGAATTGGATATTAAATAACGATATAGAGTTAATAACATATAAGGATTTAGATGAAAATTTTTTTAAGGAATGATTTTAGAGATTAATATACATCGTATAAAGTAGTAGTTTGTAGTTTCATTTCTTAAAAGTAACTAAATAAACAAGGGTAGAAATAATAATGTAAAATTAACGATTTCTACCTATTTTATTGATACTTTAATTTAAATTGGGTCTCTAAATTTTGGCGGGGTTTGTCAAAATAAGACTCTATAATTTAGCG
>CALDMQ010000070.1 GCA_937917505.1 uncultured Erysipelotrichaceae bacterium
CTTTAGTGCTGATGACTTAACTTAATGAAGGAGGTCTGTCTTATGACAGATCTTTTTTAATTGAAGATAAAAAAATGAAGAAGATTACTCTTCTTCACCATCATCATAATTAGATACGTTGTGGAATACTTCATCAACATCATCACAATCATCTAATAATGTCATTAATCTTTCAAATAATATCATATCTTCACCATCAAGTTCAACTGTGTCTTGAGGTGTTGTTGTGATATCATCAACATCAAATTCCACATCTGGTTTTGCTGTTTCAATAGCTGTTTTAATTTTATTTAAATCAGTTGGTTCACCAACAATTTTTATACGTCCATCATCTAAAGTTGTAATATCTTTTGCATCAACTTCTCCCATGATTAATGCTTCCAAAGTAGCTTCTTCATCTAAACCATTAAAAACAACTGTACTTTCTACATCATATAAATAAGCAACAGAACCTTCAGCTCCCAATTTAGATTTAGATTTTGTAAAAGCTGGACGTACTTGAGAAATTGTACGATTTATATTATCAGTTAAACATTTGACAATTAATGTAGAATTCCCTGGACCAAATCCTTCAAATTGAATTGGTTCATAATTTTCAGTCACTCCACTTTTTACTTTATCAATTGCACGTTTAATAACATCAGCAGGAACTTGTTCCTTCTTTGCTTTTTCTACTAATCTTCTTAAAGCTAAGTTTCCATCCATTTCAGGACCACCAGCTTTAGCTGCTAAATAAATTTCCTTTCCATAACGAGAATATAATTTTGCTTTTTTAGCAGCAGTCTTGGCCATTGCGACTTTACGCACTTCATGTGCTCTACCCATGACTATACCTCCTTTAAATTACCATAGTATTATAAACATTTTTTGATGATTTTTCAATAAAAAATGGTATAATCATTATAATTCGTATAAATGTGTAAAGAGGGGTTAGAAAATTGAAGAAGATTATAATCGTAGGAGCAGGGGCTTCAGGTGTTTATTTATCTATACTACTTAAACAAAAGCTAGGTGCATGTGTTGATGTGATTGTTTTAGAACAAAATGCATCGCCATTAAAAAAATTACTTGCAACTGGTAACGGAAGATGCAACTTATCTAATAAAAATATGTCTATAGATTATTATCAAAGTGATAATCAAGATTTGGTTGAAAAGATTATCATGCCCTTTGATATGAAAAAAGCAATGGAGGACATTCAGTCAAAAGAGTCATGATAGATTTAGCAGAAAGTTTAGGTGTTCTTTTTTTCTATGAACAAGAAGTCCTTCAAATCACGCAACAAGAAAAATATATGCTTACAACTTCTAAACAAACATTTTCATGTGATACTGTTATTTTAGCAATGGGAAGTGAAGCAGGAAAGTTATCTGGGATTACAAATAGTCGCTATCAAATATTAAAGAAACTTCATTTACATACAGTTCCATCAACTCCATCTTTAGTTCAAATGAAAACAAATCCTGTTTTAAAACAACTTAAAGGTGTTAGAGTTAAGGGGACATTTACATTA
>CALDMQ010000071.1 GCA_937917505.1 uncultured Erysipelotrichaceae bacterium
TTCAATTACAAACGATTTCATGTTTTATGTATGCAGCAGTTTTAGAATTTATTATTATGTTTGTTCCTGGTGTTGTTGTATCAATCTTTACGAATAACCCTGAACTTGCAAATCTATCTATTTGGGCTGTTCGTATATATATGGCTTGTGTTGCATTAATGGGTATTCAAATTTCATGTCAACAAACTTTTATTGCATTTGGTAATGCAAAAATTAGTGTTTTCTTAGCTATCTTTAGAAAAATTGTTGTTTTGATTCCTTTGATCTTTATTTTACCAATGTTTATTGAAAATCAAGTCTTGGCAGTATTCTTAGCAGAACCAATTGCAGATGCTTTAGCTGTTATGACAACAATGACTTTATTTTATCGTGAATTTAAGAAATTATTGAAAGAAGGTAATAAAGAAACTGAAAATGCGATTTAAGCATTTTCTTTTATTTTATGTATACTTATTATATAAAATGTGGTATTGTTTTTATGCTTAGGAGGTAGTTTATGATAGAAATATTAAAAGCCATATTGTTTGGTATTGTTGAAGGAATTACAGAATGGCTTCCAATTAGTAGTACAGGACATATGATTTTATTAGATGAATTTATTAAATTAGATGTATCTAGTGAATTTTATAGTATGTTTCAAGTTGTGATTCAACTTGGAGCAATCATGGCTGTTGTTATTTTATTTTGGAATGAATTTTTTCCTTTTGGAAAGAAAAATAATCGTTATCCAATGAAAGAAACAGGTGTATTATCATATGTAAAATTTGATAAAATTGTTTTATGGATTAAGATTTTAGTTGCTTGTATTCCAGCTGCAGTTGTTGGTATTTTATTTGATGAACAATTAGAAGCTATGTTTTATAATTATCAAACTGTTTCCATTTCTTTAATTGTTTTTGGGATAGCATTTATTGTGATTGAAAATCAAAACAAAGGAAAACGTGCAAGAGTGAATACTTTAAAAGGAATTACTTTACAAACAGCATTATTAATTGGTGTATTCCAATTAATAGCAGCTATTTTTCCTGGAACATCACGTTCTGGAGCAACAATTGTAGGAGCGTTATTATTGGGTGTTTCTCGTACAGTTGCAGCTGAATTTACATTTTTCTTAGCAATTCCAGTTATGTTTGGAGCTTCTTTATTGAAGATTGTTAAATTTGGTTTGGTATTTACTGCTCAAGAAATGACAATTTTAGCAGTGGGAATGATTGTGGCATTTTTGGTATCAGTTTTTATTATTCGTTTCTTGATGGGATATATTAAGAAACATGATTTTAAAGTCTTTGGATGGTATCGTATTGTCTTAGGGCTTATTGTTTTAGGATATTTTATGTTCTTTTAATGGCTAAGGGAAACCTTAGTCTTTTTTCTTGGTAAGAAACTTGTTATAATAGCAAAAGGAGGCTATACTATGTCAAAACAAGAAACACATTATCAAAAACTTCAAGAAAAAACATTGGTTTATAAAAAACAATCAAATTTTTATGCATTGATTCGCTTTTTCTTATGTATAGTGATTATTTCGGATTTATTAATAGGATATTTTCAAAAGAAACCTTATTTATATATCATTTCTTTCATTGCATTGATTATCTTTTTGCTTCTTGTTCACTTTCATCAAAGACTAAAAGACAAATATGTTATTACATCAAAAAAATGTGAAATTTATCATCATCATCTCTTAAGAAGAGAAGGAAAGTGGGATCAATTTGATAAAGGTGAAGAATTTGTCAAGGAAGATGATTTTTTATCAAGTGATTTAGATATCTTTGGTCATCATTCTTTATATCAATTTATCAATATATGTTTTACTAGGCGTGGAAAAGCAAAATTAGCAACTCATTTATCGACACAATCATTATCGTTAGATGAAATAAAAATACGTCAAGAAGCTGTTTATGAATTATCTTCAATGCATGATTTTATATATGATATAGAGACATATGGAAGTTTTATTAAAGATATATCAAATAAGGAATTAAAACAAATTCGTAATTCAAAATCTTCATTTTCAATCTTTTCTTTGATATTTATGATTTTTCATTTACTAACACCATATAGTTCTATTGTCTTTGAAGTAGGTCTTGTTTTACAGATAATTTTCACATTTTTACGTTTTTCAAAATATCAAATATTGTTTGAACCAATCGCACATTTTCATAAAACTTTATCACATTATGTTGATGTATTCGATTTGATTCAAAAACAAAACTTTCAATCATCTTTTCTATTAAATATTCAAAAACAATTAACTCATGAGACACTTGCAACAAAAGCCATTGAACAATTATCAAATATTGCAGTGTATGTAGGTTATCGTCAAAATGTTTTTGGAAATAAGCTAGAAGCTTGGTTAGAAGCACTTGCAGATTTAGAAGCGTGTATGAGTTTAAGTATTGTGAAGGTTGATGACTTTGATGTGTGTTTACCAAATATAGAAAATGATTTTGATTTATCTTTTGATAATTTGAGACATCCATTGATTGATCCTTTGAAAGTGGTGGGGAATGATTTGCATTTACAAAAGAATATGAATGTCATTACAGGTTCTAATATGTCAGGGAAAACAACATTCATGCGTTCAATTGCTTTAAACCTAATTTTAGCTTATGCGGGGGGATTTGTTTTTGCGTCAAGTATGACATGTTCTCCAATGAAGATTTATACATCTATGCGTGTGAAAGATAATGTTTGAGAGGGAATTTCAACATTTTATGGAGAGTTAATGAGAATTAAAAAGAACCCTTATTCGTCTGCATTGATGAAATTTTTAAAGGTACGAACTCTTTAGATCGTATTGCTGGTGCAAAAGCAACGATTGAAAAACTGTCATTACCTCATTGCCTTACATTTATAACAACTCATGATTTTGAACTTTGTTCATCAACACAAATTGAAGTTCAAAACTATCATTTCGATGAATATTATGAAAATAATCATATTTATTTTCCATATATCATTAAAGATGGACAATCACAATCAACAAACGGACAATTTTTATTAAAACAATTAGGTATTATGGAGGAGTAAAAATATGCAAGAAAAATCAATGCGTGATATGTTTCATTTAACATTTGGAGAAGAAGTAGGGAATGCGATTAGTCATGGGGTCATGGCATTATTATGTCTTTTTCTTTTACCGGTGGTTGCTGTTTATTCTTATTTAAAAGGTGGTATATTGCGTAGTATTGGTATTTCTGTATTTATGATTTGTTTATTTTTAATGTTTTTGATTTCAACGATTTATCATAGTATGGCCTATGATACTGAACAAAAATATATTTTTAGAAAACTTGATCATATTTGTATATACTTAGCTATTGCAGGAAGTTATACACCTATTGCATTATGTGTTACAGATGGTTGGGTGAGAATTCTTATTTTAGTGTTAGAATGGGGTGCAGTGATTGGGGGTATATTATTGAAATCTATATCGCATAAAAGTTATCCGATTCTTTCTACAACTATTTATCTTGTGATGGGGTGG